>NZ_CP150231.1:3205000-3252500 GCF_037974225.1 Solibacillus sp. FSL R5-0691 | reverse complement strand
TAGCGAAACATGGGTGAGAATCCCATGCACCGTATGACTAAGGTTTCCTGAGGAAGGCTCGTCCGCTCAGGGTTAGTCGGGACCTAAGCCGAGGCCGATAGGCGTAGGCGATGGACAACAGGTTGATATTCCTGTACCACCTCCTCACCGTTTGAGAAATGGGGGGACGCAGTAGGATAGGGTAAGCACGCCGTTGGTTGCGCGTGTTCAAGCAGTAAGGCGTGTATGTAGGCAAATCCGCATACTTTAACGTTGAGCTGTGATGACGAGCTCGTATGAGCGAAGTTCCTGATTTCACACTGCCAAGAAAAGCCTCTATCGAGGTGAGAGGTGCCCGTACCGCAAACCGACACAGGTAGTCGAGGAGAGAATCCTAAGGTGTGCGAGAGAACTCTCGTTAAGGAACTCGGCAAAATGACCCCGTAACTTCGGGAGAAGGGGTGCTTCTTTGGGTGCATAGCCTAGAGAAGCCGCAGTGAATAGGCCCAGGCGACTGTTTAGCAAAAACACAGGTCTCTGCAAAACCGTAAGGTGACGTATAGGGGCTGACGCCTGCCCGGTGCTGGAAGGTTAAGAGGAGCGGTTAGCGCAAGCGAAGCTGTGAATTGAAGCCCCAGTAAACGGCGGCCGTAACTATAACGGTCCTAAGGTAGCGAAATTCCTTGTCGGGTAAGTTCCGACCCGCACGAAAGGCGTAACGATCTGGGCACTGTCTCAACGAGAGACTCGGTGAAATTATAGTACCTGTGAAGATGCAGGTTACCCGCGACAGGACGGAAAGACCCCGTGGAGCTTTACTGTAGCCTGATATTGAATTTTGGTACAACTTGTACAGGATAGGTAGGAGCCAGAGATCTCGGAGCGCCAGCTTCGAAGGAGGCGTCGGTGGGATACTACCCTGGTTGTATTGAACTTCTAACCCATGCCCCTTAGCGGGGTAGGAGACAGTGTCAGGCGGACAGTTTGACTGGGGCGGTCGCCTCCTAAAGAGTAACGGAGGCGCCCAAAGGTTCCCTCAGAATGGTTGGAAATCATTCGTAGAGTGTAAAGGCATAAGGGAGCTTGACTGCGAGACCTACAAGTCGAGCAGGGTCGAAAGACGGGCTTAGTGATCCGGTGGTTCCGCATGGAAGGGCCATCGCTCAACGGATAAAAGCTACCCCGGGGATAACAGGCTTATCTCCCCCAAGAGTCCACATCGACGGGGAGGTTTGGCACCTCGATGTCGGCTCATCGCATCCTGGGGCTGTAGTCGGTCCCAAGGGTTGGGCTGTTCGCCCATTAAAGCGGTACGCGAGCTGGGTTCAGAACGTCGTGAGACAGTTCGGTCCCTATCCGTCGTGGGCGTAGGAAATTTGAGAGGAGCTGTCCTTAGTACGAGAGGACCGGGATGGACATACCGCTGGTGTACCAGTTGTCTTGCCAAAGGCATCGCTGGGTAGCTATGTATGGACGGGATAAGTGCTGAAAGCATCTAAGCATGAAGCCCCCCTCAAGATGAGATTTCCCATTACGCAAGTAAGTAAGACCCCTGAAAGACGATCAGGTAGATAGGTTCGAGGTGGAAGTGCGGTGACGCATGCAGCTGACGAATACTAATCGGTCGAGGACTTAACCACATTTTATTGCACAAACTCAATGAAACGTTTATCCAGTTTTGAAAGAATGAAAAATTTTTTCAAGGGTTTCAAGACACAAGCTAGTCGAGGAAACGACTGAGTGATTGAAGGAGCGTACTCAAGTACGTGACTGAAAGAACGAAGGAAGTTGACGAAGGATAGCGCCGTGTATTGGAAGCCGATAATAGTGAAGTGATGATGGCAAAGAGGTCACACCCGTTCCCATACCGAACACGGAAGTTAAGCTCTTTAGCGCCGATGGTAGTTGGGGGCTTCCCCCTGTGAGAGTAGGACGTCGCTTCGCACACGCAAAACCACTGAGGAATCAGTGGTTTTTTTGTTGTTTATAAAATGGATATTTGAATTGAGGACCTCTAACTTGAAAATAAAATGCAGTTTCGTTAAAGTACTTACATAGCAAAAGGGAGGAATTGTAATGAAGGCACTTTTTGAAAAATTTAAATTGAGTGAAGAGGTTGAATTACGTAACCGTTTAGTTATGGCACCGATGACAACCTACTCTGCAAATGAAGATGATACCGTTTCCGATGAGGAAATCACATATTATAAAGAACGTGCTGAAGGAGCCGGGATGATCATTACAGCGTGCGCATATGTTGCAGCAAACGGTAAAGCATTCCCAGGGCAAATTGCCGCTCATGAAGACCGTTATATTCCAAGCTTGCGAAGAATTGCACAGGCTATACAACAAGGCGGTGCTAAAGCGGTACTACAAATTCATCATGGTGGCCGTCAATCGTATCAACAGTTAGTACCGAATGGAGATGTTGTAAGCGCGAGTACAGCTGTTACAATCGAGAAAAAAGAAGCGCGTGCATTAACTCTTGAAGAAACTAAAGAAATGGTTAAAGCGTATGGAGAAGCGACAAGAAGAGCAATTGAAGCGGGATTTGACGGTGTTGAAATCCATGGTGCGAATACGTATTTAATTCAACAGTACTTCTCAGCCTTTACTAATAAAAGAACTGACGAATACGGCGGATCATTTGAAAATAGATTGCGTTTCCCATTACAAGTGGTAAATGAAGTCATTAAAGTAAAAAACACATATGCAGATGAAAAGTTTATTATCGGGTACCGTTTCAGTCCGGAAGAGCCTGAAGAAGATGGTATTACAATGGATGATACAGTGAAGTTGGTGGATGAATTAGCGAGAACAGCGCTAACGTATTTGCATATTTCACTTGGTGATTACAAATCTGAAACACATCGTTATGTAGAAGGCCAACAAAACCGTATTTCTGTGATTCACGACTTATTAAATGGACGTAAACCATTAATTGGTGTCGGTTCAATTTATACCCGTGAAGAAGCAGAACAAGCGTTACAGTTAGGTGCAGATTTAGTAGCACTTGGTCGTGCCTTATTAATTGAGCCGCATTGGGTGGAAAAGGTACAAAACAATGAAAACGTTGTAACATCTTATGATGAAAATATTGATACTGTAATCCCTGGTCCTTTAATGGAGAAAATTCTGTCAAGACCAGGATGGATTCCAGGTATATAATTTAATACAAGACATTAGAATATAAAAATCTAAGTTTATTAAATAAGGAGGATACGGATACGTTCGTATTCTCCTTTTCCTATTGGTAATGTTTGAACCGCTTAATTTCGGGAATGGTTTCATAAGGATATTGAGGGGGGATACAAATGAATAAAAAGGGCTTTTATGTCTTCCTGTCTATTTGTCTCGTTATGTTGCTGACAATGTTAATAGCAGCTTGTCAGGATGAAGTTTTAGAGATAGAAGAAAGTAATACATATGTTTGGCAAAAATACATGAATGAAGAAGAGTATGAAAAAGTAAAAGAAGGGATGTCTTATTTAGACGTTGTGCGCATTTCTGGAGGTGCCGGACAGAAGATCAATAAAGATACTTATGAATGGAATGATGAAATTCTGCTGACGAAAGGATATCGCTTAAAATTTAACGATGAAGTATTAGTAAAAAAAGAAGTAGTGGAACGCAAAGGTAATTCAAAGCGTTAGGGATTCGCTAAAAACTAAATACAGAGTAATCAGGAACATTCACTTTTTTTCAAAAAAAATGAGTGTTTTCTTTTTTTCATAGCTACTTTATCTTATTGTATTTCAGTAAGAACCAATCCAAAAGTGATACATTTTGAACAATTGCTTCAGTTCAAGTAAACTAGAGATAATGGATTTTTTTTTTGGAAGGAAGCAATCAGATGATATTTGAAAAAGATATAAATACGCTGGAAGAAACGCAAGCGCTTGCGATGAGATTGGCGGAATTAGTCGAGCCGCAGTATACGATTACACTTGAAGGTGATTTAGGTGCCGGCAAAACGACATTTACACAGAGCTTTGCAAAAGGGCTTGGCGTAAAAAGAACGGTCAATAGTCCAACATTTACGATTATGAAACAATATGTAGGTCGTATCCCACTTAATCATCTTGATGTATATCGTCTGGAAGATAGCGATGAAGATTTAGGTTGGGAAGAAATTTTTTATGGGGATGCTGTAACAGTTGTGGAATGGGCACATCTTATACAGGAAGATTTGCCAGAAGAGCGTTTAGCAATTGAAATTACACGCATCGATGAAACGAAACGCAAATTTGTATTGAAACCGATAGGCGAAAAGTATGTTCGCCTTTGTGAGGAGTTATTAAAATGATTTGGTTAGGTATAGAGACAGCAAATGCACCGCTTTCTGTCGCCATCGTACAAGATAATAAAGTAATTGCAGAAGTTGTACAAAATATAAAATTAACACATTCAGTTGGTGCAATGCCGGCAATTGAGGAAGCTATAAAAAAGGCAGGCTTAACACCGGAACAAATTGATGCGGTTGCCGTTTCTGAAGGTCCAGGCTCTTACACAGGTGTCCGTATTGGTGTTACTCTTGCCAAAACCCTTGCCTGGTCTTTGCAAAAACCATTGGTAGGCGTATCAAGTTTGAAAGCACTGGCTGCTAATGCCCGTGTTGCGAACTATGCGATTTGTTCATTGATCGATGCCCGCCGTCAAAATGTATATGCAGGTGTTTATGAGACAGCTACTTTGGAGCCGATTGTTGAAGACCACCATGATCATATCGACGGGTTATTACAGAAACTTCAGCAGTTAGAGCAGCCAATATTATTTGTCGGAACTGATGTTGATTTGTATATGGAAAAAATTCAGCAAGTGTTAGGTGATTTGGCTGTTCGCGCACCATTTACGATGGATCTGCCTCGTGCGTCTGAATTAATTGCTATAGCACAACAAATGCCATTACCAACAATAGAGGCTGTCCATAATTTTGTTCCCCAATACCGCCGTATTGCAGAAGCGGAAGCAAATTGGATAAAGGAACAGAAAAAGGAGCAACGTTAATGGTACAGTATCGCAGAATGACAATAGATGATGTTCAGGCTGTCCATAAAATTGAGCTTGCAACATTTCCTACACCATGGACATTGGATTCGTTTTATTACGAAATGACCGAAAACCAATATGCCCATTATTTAGTGGCGGAAGACGGAAACGGTGAAATTATTGGTTTCTGTGGAATTTGGCTTGTTATTGATGCAGCACAGATTACAAACGTAGCGGTTGTACAATCTGTACGTGGTCAAGGCATTGGTGAAACTCTTATGCGTGAAGCGATGCGGGTTGCAAAAGAAGCAAATATGGACGTTATGAGCTTAGAAGTACGTGTAACAAATACTGTTGCACAAAATTTATATCGCAAACTTGGTTTCCAAGATGGAGGTCTTCGTAAAGGCTACTATACGGATAACCAGGAAGACGCGTTAGTAATGTGGGTGAATTTATAATGGATAACTATATATTAGCAATTGAAACAAGTTGTGATGAAACAGCAGCAGCCATTATTAAAAATGGTAAAGAGATTATTTCGAATGTTGTATCATCGCAAATCGACAGTCATAAGCGTTTCGGCGGGGTTGTCCCGGAAATCGCATCACGTCACCATGTTGAACAAATGACAATCGTTTTAGAAGAAGCATTAAAACAGGCAAATATGGAACCGAAAGAGTTAACAGCTGTTGCCGTAACTGAAGGACCAGGCTTAGTAGGTGCTTTGTTAATCGGTATTAATGCGGCTAAAGCGTTCGCATTTGTACACGGCTTGCCATTAATCGGGACTCATCATATTGCCGGGCATATTTATGCGAATAATCTCGTACAACCAATGGAATTTCCGCTGCTGGCACTCGTTGTTTCAGGTGGACATACAGAGCTTGTCCTGATGCGTGAACATGGTTCGTTTGAAGTGATCGGTGAAACACGTGATGATGCTGCAGGTGAAGCATATGACAAAGTAGCGCGCGTATTGAATATGCCATATCCGGGTGGTCCACATATTGACCGGCTTGCACATGAAGCGACAGAAGCGGTTCCTTTCCCGCGAGTATGGTTGGAAGAAGATTCGTACGACTTTAGCTTCAGCGGCTTGAAATCGGCAGTCATTAACTATAAACATAATATGGATCAGCGTGGTGAAGAAATCATTGCCGAGCATGTTGCAAAAGGTTTCCAGGACAGTGTAGTGGAAGTATTGACAGGTAAAACAGTAAGAGCCGCACGTGAATATCAGGTAAAACAAGTCATCGCAGCTGGCGGTGTATCGGCTAATAAAGGACTCCGCACATCATTGGAACAAGCGTTTAAAGAAGAAGGTATTCCATTTTATGTGCCGCCTTTGAAATTATGTACAGATAATGCTGCAATGATTGGTGCAGCTGCTTATGAAATGTATGAAGCAGGGGTTCGGGGTAATTTAGCTATGAATGGACGACCTGGAATGGAGCTTTTGAGCTGGAAATAGGGTATATAAGTATGGGGAAGAGATGTAGCAGTACATCCTTTACCCATGCTTTTTTTGTAGAGAAAATAAATTTTTCTTCATTTGTTTTCTTTCAATAATAAAAAAAGTCGAATCTAGTAATTTATGATGGATAAATCTCATTTATAACAAGTTTTTATCGACTGTTCAACTTTTCTGAAAATTATCCACAGATAAAGTTAAATACCCACAAAAAAACTTGCGAACATGCGTACTTATACACAAACTGTGTATAACTTGTGGGTAACATGTGATTTATCTATATATAGTAGTGTCTTTTTCACACAGCGATGTGCATAACTTTGATTTTAAATGTGGATAATGTGGAAAACTATGTTGATATGTTGATACTACTAGATTTGTATTGTGAATAAAATTGTGGAGAAATTTGTAGAAATTTGGCGTATTGACCTATATATATGATTATTATGTAGATAAGATGATAGAAAGCTTTAATATTATACAATAACAATCAAAAAAATATGTTCCTCGTAAAGCAGACTTGTGTATAGATATAAAAAAGGAGTGTCCATATGTTGCTGGACACTCCATCATTATAGCTGTTCGAGCTCTTCATTCAGTTCAAGCCATTCCATTTCAAATGCTTCATGCTGTTCCTTTACATCATTCAGCTCAGATTGAATGGATAACGTTTTTTCATGATCCGAAAAAATGTCAGGATCACATAATTGTTCTTCAAATATGGCGATTTTTTCATCTAAAGCGCCCATCTGCTTTTCAATATCTTCAATTGCACGACGAATTTGGCGCTCTCTTTTTTTAGCATCCTTATCAATCGTCGATGTAGTCTTCGCTTGGACAGCCGGTTCAGTCGAATTCTTTTCAACTGCTGCGGCTTTCATTGCAGCTAATTCTTCAAGCTCCTGTTTCTTTTCCACATAATAATCGTAGTCGCCTAAATACTCGAATGAACCTGTGCCTGATAGTTCAACGACTTTAGTAGCAATACGATTGATGAAATAACGGTCATGAGATACGAATAGCAATGTTCCTGGATAATCGATTAAAGCATTTTCCAGTATTTCTTTACTGTCCAAGTCTAAATGGTTTGTCGGCTCATCGAGTACTAGAAAATTAGATTTTTGCATCATTAATTTCGCAAGTGCAAGTCGTGCCTTTTCTCCACCTGATAGGGAGTTTACCGTTTTTGATACGTCATCTCCACTAAACAGGAAGCGACCTAAAATATTCCGGATATCCTTTTCATTCAGTAATGGCCATTCATCCCAAAGCTCACTAAGAACCGATTTGTTCGAATGAAGTTTCGCCTGCTCCTGATCATAATAGCCGATTTGAACATTTGTACCGTATCGAATGTCCCCGGCAAGTGCCTCAATATCTTGGACGATTGTTTTCAATAACGTAGATTTCCCAACACCGTTTGGACCGACAAGTGCAATACGATCTTCTCTAAAGACGCGCATTCCAATATTTTCGGAAATAGCTTTGTCCGTAAAGCCGATTTTTAAATTATCAATCGACAGCACGTCATTTCCACTTTGACGCTCAATCGTAAAGCCGAAGTTTGCACTCTTTTCATCGCCATCCGGAGATTCCATCCAACTTGTCTTTTCCAGCACTTTACGACGTGACTGGGCCATTTTTGTAGTCGAAGCCCGGGCAAGATTCTTTTGGATAAATGTTTCGAGTTTCGCCTTTTCATCCATTTGACGCTCATACATTTTTAAATCGCGTTCATAGTTTTTCGCCTTTTCATCTAAATAAGCACTGTAGTTGCCTACATACTTCGACACTTTCGTACGGGACACTTCGTAAACAATCGACACGACCTGATCTAAGAAATAACGGTCATGCGAAACAATTAAAATTGCGCCGTCATAACCTTTTAAATAGCCTTCCAGCCATGACAATGTTTCTATGTCCAGGTGGTTGGTCGGCTCATCTAAAATAAGGAGGTCGGGCTTGGACAAAAGAAGCTTTGCGAGTGCTAAGCGTGTTCGTTGGCCGCCAGATAGTGAACGAATCGGCTTTTGATAATCTTCAGGGAAAAATTGCATCCCATGCAGAACAGAGCGGGTATCGGCTTCATACTGGTAACCGCCTGCATCTTTGAAATCATGCTGCAACTGGTCATACTCTGCCATGATGCGGGCATATTGTTCGCTATCTTCATATATTACAGGATCAGCCATTTGCTGTTCAAGTAGACGCAATGTTTGTTCCTGTTTTTGCAGATTTACGAAAATTGTCATCATTTCGTCCCAAATCGAAAGTTCAGAGTCAATGCCTGCATGCTGCTCTAAATAACCGACTTGAATATCTTTTGGAATAATAATTTCACCGGAATCAAAGCTCATTTGACCGGCAATTATTTTTAATAACGTTGACTTGCCGGCACCGTTTCGCCCTACTAATGCCACGCGGTCACGGTGCTGTACTTCTAGTTTTACCCCGCTTAATATTTCATCTGTAATAAAGGATTTATATAATTGATTCACTTGTAAGACAATCATGTTTACACCTCAGTTTCTTCCTATTTAGTTTAATGTATGGGAACATTGTTCGCAACGATGGATACTTTACTTGTCGCTCCTTGTTTAGTAAGATTAACTTGCTTCTGCACAAAGAGTGAAGTTCATGTTAAGTGTGTCATAACGCTTGGGGACAACTACGTGATACAATCATGTTGGTAAGCCCCGACAGGTTATATGGAGGCATTATTAGAAAAAGAGTTTGCAACTGTACATAGGAGGAGAATGTGTGAAACAAGAAGTAAAAATTCCACAAGCAACAACAAAAAGACTTCCTCTTTATTATCGATTTTTGAAAAACTTCGCAACTGAAGGTAAAAAGCGTATTTCTTCACAGGAATTAAGTGATGCGATGAAAATAGATTCGGCTACGATTCGACGGGACTTTTCCTATTTTGGAGCACTCGGTAAAAAGGGATATGGATATGATGTTCAGTATTTACTCGAATTTTTCCGTCAAACTTTGGATCAGGATGAGGCGATGAATGTTGCGCTTATAGGAGTCGGAAATCTGGGGAATGGCTTATTAAAATATAACTTCCAAAAAAATCATAATACGCGTATTGTTGTAGCATTTGATACGAAGGCCCCGATGGAAGGAACAACGATTAGTGATATTCCAGTATTCCATCCAGATCGTTTGGAGGAAATGTATGAGGAGTTTGGCGCGGAGCTAGCAATTTTGACGGTTTCGTCCCGCTCAGCACAAATGATGACAGACCGACTCGTTAAAATAAATGCAAAAGGTATATTAAATTTCACTCCAGTAAGATTATCTGTTCCTGACACGATTAAAGTAATGAACATTGATCTATCGGTAGAATTACAGGCACTTACGTATTTAGTACGAAACTCAGGTAAGTAACAAAATGTTCATTACTATAAATAGCAAATTCTAGTTAATTAATGTAAAATATACATAATAATAGAGGAGGTGGCTATAGTGATTGTACATCTTAATGCGATTACACCTGTGAGCCTGATTATCATTGGACTGATTGCTTTATTAATATTCGGTCCGAAAAAATTGCCATCATTAGGTCGTGCGATGGGGACAACTTTACGTGAATTCCGTAGCGCTACGAAGGGCCTGACGGATGACGATGACGATTTCGATACAAAGAAAAAAGTGATTGAACATAAAGAGAACGAAAAAAACGAAGTTAAGTAAAATAAGGATGTCTTGCTATGAATTCAAGAGAATTAACCGTAGTTGAACATATGGAAGAGCTTAGAAAACGTCTATTCTTCGTAGCGATTTTCTTCGTGATGGCTCTTTTCATCGGTTTCTATACGGCGAAACCACTTATTCGATACATTCAACGCAGTGATTTAGCTGCCAGTTTTTCGATGAACGCATTTAGTCCGGCAGATCCTTTAACCGTTTATTTACAAGTTACATTTATTGTAGCGGCCGTTATTGTATCGCCATTATTGCTGTACCAGCTATGGGCATTTATAACACCTGGTTTGCATGAGGCTGAACGTAAGGCAACATTGAAATATATTCCGTATGCTTTTATATTGTGTATAGGGGGAATAGCCTTTGCTTATTTTGTGTTATTTCCATTTATAATGCGCTTTATGACGGACTTATCCAATGATTTGAATATTACGCAAACAATCGGTATTAATGAATTCTTCTCATTTTTAATTAAGTTAATCGTACCTTTTGCGCTGCTATTTCAATTGCCTGTTGTTACACTGTTTCTTTCACGACTCGGAATCATCAATCCGAAGCTTATGGTGAAATTTCGGAAATATGCTTATTTTGTTTTAATTGTAATTTCGGTATTGCTGGCTCCGCCTGATCTAGTATCGAATATTATTATTGCGATTCCGTTATTTGTTTTATATGAATTAAGTATTGTCATAGCGCGTCTTGGTTATCGGAAGTATGAAGTTGCTGAAAAAGAGCGCATCTTAGCAGAAGAAGAGCGTGAACGTGAACTGCAAGTAGAGGAGCTGCTTGAACTGCAGCGTAGACAAATGGAACAGATGAATAATAGTTAATGACAACGCTATCGAAACCGGGTAGCGTTTTTTTATTTTCTATATATAAAAACCCGCTATATTACATAGCGGGCAATAGTTATATTTGAAACTTATCGGCATTCATTTGGATAAATGTGACGAAACCGTTCAATAGGACATGCGCGATAATCGGAGTGAGAAGACGCTTTGTTTTATGATATAAAAATGCGAAGATCATCCCGCAAATCGTATACAGTAAAATATGCGTAAAATCCATATGAATCGCAGCAAATACAATTGCACTGATTATGCTCGCAATCCAGAAATTATAGTTTTGTATAATCGATCCGAAAATGACACGGCGGAATACAAGCTCTTCCAAAATCGGTCCTAAAAATACAGTCGCAATAATCATAATCGGAGCTACCTTTGTGACACTCATAATTGCTTCGGTATTTTCAGAGCCCATATCAATTCCTAAAGCAAGCTCGATGTAGGCGCCGATTGTCTGCCCTAAAAAGACTAGGAAGAAACCGATGACACCCCAACCGATAGAAGCCCCAATTGAAGCCTTTTCCCCTTTAAATACATCCCAAAATTGCTTATTGCGTGAGATTAATATAAAACTCACAATAAAAGCAACCGCAAATGATATTGTTGACCACCAAGCAGATAACTTTATAAGTTTATCCTGCTCAGAAATACCAGAAAATAATTGTAAAAGGGAATCTTTTAGGCCTGGAATGAATATAAGTAATAAGACTGATAACTGACAAATGATATAAGTTATTAACACATAAAATGCGGTCTTCTGTGTTTTAAACTTATCTGATGGACGGGAAGCCACGAATGAAAAACCTTCTTTCTCTTACAGACTAGTAGAATTTGACACTCTCAAAATGCATGAGGAATGCCTTATCTTCTATTATAGAGTTTACTAGGGGCTCTTATGAATGCCCCACTGTTATATTTAACATCATTGTAGAGGAATTTGCCAATAAATCAAAATTTTTTGGTGCACATACTTGCAAAAAAATATGGAATTCTTTAAACTAATAAATGTGTTAGCACTCGACAAACGAGAGTGCTAAAAATAGAAAAATTTTTAGGAGGTTGTTTCAATTGTTAAGACCATTAGGAGATCGCATCATTATCGAACTTGTTGAGGTAGAGGAAAAAACAGCATTTGGTATTGTTTTACCCGACTCAGCAAAAGAAAAACCACAAACTGGTAAAGTAGTGGCAGTAGGTACAGGTCGTGTTCTTGACAACGGCACTCGTCTTGAGCTTGACGTAAAAGAAGGCGACGAAATTATCTTCTCTAAATTCTCTGGTACGGAAGTTAAGTACGACGGCGTAGAATATTTAATTCTGCGTGAGAGCGATGTACTTGCAATTGTCGGATAATTACAAAATCAAAAGAACTGCAGCTAGTTATACATACTAAGCTTTGCTAGCTGCACAACTTCATAACCAATAAATTAAAAAATAGATCGTGAATATTAGGAGGAAAATGGATTATGTCAAAAGATATTAAATTTTCAGAAGAAGCACGTTCATTAATGGCGGCTGGTGTAGATAAATTAGCTAACGCTGTAAAAGTAACTTTAGGTCCTAAAGGACGTAATGTTGTTTTAGAGAAAAAATTCGGTTCTCCACTTATTACAAATGACGGTGTATCGATTGCAAAAGAAATTGAATTGGAAAACGCTTATGAAAATATGGGCGCTAAATTAGTAGCGGAAGTAGCTTCTAAAACGAACGAAATCGCAGGGGATGGTACAACTACAGCAACCGTACTTGCGCAAGCGATGATTCGTGAAGGACTTAAAAACGTAACAGCTGGTGCAAACCCAGTAGGTATTCGTAAAGGTATGGACAAAGCGGTTGCTGCTGCACTAACAGAGCTTCAAGCTATTTCACGTCCAGTTGAAAATAAAGAATCAATCGCACAAGTAGCAGCAATCTCTTCTGCAGATGATGAAATTGGCCAATACATTGCAGATGCGATGGAGCGCGTAGGAAACGACGGCGTTATTACAATTGAAGAGTCTAAAGGCTTTACAACAGAATTAGATGTAGTAGAAGGTATGCAATTCGACCGTGGTTATGCATCACACTACATGGTAACGGATACAGATAAAATGGAAGCGGTTCTTGATAACCCATTCATTTTAATTACAGACAAAAAAATCTCAAACATTCAGGAGATTTTACCGGTATTAGAACAAGTGGTTCAACAAGGACGTCCAATTTTAATTATTGCTGAAGATGTTGAAGGCGAAGCGCTTGCGACATTAGTAGTAAATAAATTACGTGGTACATTCAACGCAGTGGCAGTAAAAGCTCCAGGTTTCGGTGATCGTCGTAAAGCAATGTTAGAGGATATTGCTGTATTGACTGGTGGTCAAGTAATTACACAAGATCTTGGTTTAGATTTAAAATCAGCTGATTTATCATCACTAGGTCGTGCTGCAAAAGTTATCGTATCAAAAGATAACACAACAATTGTTGAAGGTGCTGGAAACACAGATGCAGTAGCTGGTCGCGTGAACCAAATCCGTGCACAACTTGCTGAAACAGCATCAGAATTCGATAAAGAAAAATTACAAGAGCGCTTAGCTAAATTAGCTGGTGGTGTTGCAGTAATTAAAGTTGGTGCTGCAACAGAAACAGAATTAAAAGAGCGCAAATTACGTATTGAAGATGCATTAAACTCAACTCGTGCAGCAGTAGAAGAAGGTATCGTATCAGGTGGTGGTACAGCACTTCTAAACGTATACGCGGCTGTTGAAAAAGTATTGGATCAAGTGGAAGGCGATGTAGCAACGGGTGTACGCATTATTTTACGTGCATTAGAAGAGCCGGTTCGTCAAATTGCTGAAAACGCTGGTCTAGAAGGTTCAATTATCGTTGACCGTTTAAAACGTGAAGAGATTGGTATTGGCTTCAACGCGGCAACAGGCGAGTGGGTAAACATGGTCGATGCAGGCGTAGTAGACCCAGCAAAAGTTACACGTTCAGCATTACAAAATGCAGCATCAGTAGCTTCACTATTCTTAACAACAGAAGCAGTAGTTGCAGACATCCCAGAACCAGCAGGCAGCGGTATGCCGGATATGGGCGGCATGGGTATGCCGGGGATGATGTAATACCTTTAAGTAACGTATAGATTGTTTTTATAATATAATCGGTTGTTTTGTTTATTAGAGCAAAACAGCCGATTTTTTACATTGTTTTGTATTTTAATAATCGATAAATTATAATATGGAAAGGTTCCAAAATAAGGGAGGAATTGGATGAAGAAGTTTGCAGTTTTACTGACATTTGTACTCGTATTACAACTCGTTTTACCTTTAACAACTATAGTGCAGGCCGAAAGTGAGAGTAATGAGCTTTATTATGTAGCACTTGGTGACTCGCTGGCAGCGGGAATGAATGAAAAAGGTGAGATTGGTTTTGGTTATGCAGACCTGCTTGCTAAAAATTATCAAGAGCAGAAAAGTGAAGTAATGTTTAATAAAGGGTTCTCTTACCCAGGATTTACAACCGTTGACGTGTTAAAGGAAATCGAAGAAAACGTCACGAAACCTATTTACGACTTAAATGGTGTTTCGCAAAAGACTATCGCAATCAAGGATGCAATTGGGCAGGCAGACCTCATTACATTGAGTGCTGGAGCAAATGATATTTTAAAAAAGATAAATCGCTCTGAAACTGGCGAATTCAGCTTTGAAACTGCAGACATTATTAAAAGTATTCAGGATGTATCGTTAAATTATAATAAGATTTTCGAAAGCATTTATAAAATTAATCCGGACGTTGATATAATCGTCATGGGTCTTTACAATCCGTTTCCTTATATAGAGGATCCGGCAATTCAAAAACAATTAAGCTTGCTAGTAACTACTTTGAATAATTCAATGAAGAATATTGTAGAAAATAATGGTGGCATATTTACTGAAGTAGCTGCACAAATCGCAACGGATGCAAAAACTTATTTACCGAACCCTCAAAATATCCATTTAAGTGAAGCGGGTTACCAAGTAGTAGCGGATGCGATGTTAAAAAATTATTTGGATGCATTGATCAGAGAAGAAGATAATACGGAAGGCGAGATTGTGAATGCGCCGTTTACTGATATTCAAAACCATTGGAGTAAAGATTATATTGATGTTGCCTATGCAAAAGGAATTATGAATGGTTATGAGGATGGTACATTCCAGCCAAATGCCAATATGACGCGTGCTCAAGCGATCTCTGTAATTTCAAGGGCTTTTGGATTAACTGCAAAAAACAAGGCCCCTTTTAAAGATATTAGTCATTATGCACCGCAAACTCAAAATGCAATTGCCGCTGCATATGAAGCTGGCTTGATTAAAGATAATAACGGGGATTTTAATCCTCAAGGTAAAATTACACGTTCACAGTTAGCATTGATTTTAATGCGTCTTTCTACTGTTCAAACTGGGCAGCAATATATTCCTGCAAAACAGGCACCTTTCCATGATATTGCAAACTATAACGATGAAGCGCAGTTAGCAATTACTTTTTTATATGATACGGGCCTAGTCCAGGGAACAAGTGCTACAACGTTTTCACCTCAAGGCAATGTAACACGTGCTCAAGCGGCGAAAATTTTAGTGCTTGCAATAAATGAAAAATAAAAAACAAGCGTTAAATGGACGGGGATCCATTTAACGCTCGTTTTTTGCTGACGAGTAAACAAATGCAAACTCGTCTATATCATTGCAAAAACGGGGATTTTTGCAAGGGGACACAATGTTGTTTATAAGCTGAAGCGGGTGTGAAAATTATTCTTTCCACTTTAACCCTTCAAAGAAACGATAAATTTCTTCAAACACTAATTCGCGTTCTTTACCTAATGTTAATATATGTCCGGAATTAATGAAAGTTTTAACTGATTTAATTCGTGAATTGACTGAACTATAGATAAGATCGGCACTTTCACAATAATATTCATCATCTTCCAAACCACGTAAAATGTGGACTGGTGTTTGAATAACATTTAGTTTTTCACTTGTTTCATTAATCATATTTTGTAAATAATTTAATGAAGGCATTTTTACAAGTTCAGCTATTTTATTACGGCTATCCACTGTTTCGTCATAAGTGCCTGATAACTTTTTATAGTTAATAGCATAGTCAATAATTCGATTTTGTAAACTATCTGTTGATTTTGCTGTTGCTGGAGCAGACATTGTAACAATCGCTTTTGTCGGACGTTCCTCACCAAGCTTTAAAGAGAAAATGCCGCCAAGAGAAACACCTGCTACTGCAATTTCATCATAACCACGTTTACGCAATTCATCGTAGCCTTCTATAACACTGTCCCACCATTCTGCGGGTTGTGATTGAATTAATAAATCTGGGCCACCACCATGGCCTTTATATAATGGTGCATGTACTGTATAGTTACGATCCGCTAAATACTTTCCTAAACGTTTTACATCATTTGTATTTCCGGTAAAGCCATGCAGTAATAAAACAGCACGTTTTCCGGATTCAATTGTAAAAGGTTTCGGCGCGATGAGTTTCATTGTCAATTAGACCCCTTTTTTTTATGTCAATTTTATAAAACTTCAAAAAAATGCTTGAAATCTTAAAATAATTTTGTTATGAAAAGCTGTTGCTATCGATTATTATAAAGGTATTAATATATAAGTACAATTTATTATTTTTATTGTTTTGATGCAAAAAAGTTATGAATGATGTGAGGTGTTAAAAATGGAGATTGAACAGCTTCAATATTTCAAAACCGTTGCTACAATGCAACATATGACACGTGCGGCAGAAGTTTTGGCGATTTCCCAACCGGCGTTAAGTAAGTCGATTGCGAACATCGAACAGAATTTAGGAGTACCGCTTTTTAACCGTGAAGGAAGATCTATTTATCTGAATCGTTTTGGCGAGCTTTTTTTACAAAGTGTCAATGTCATTTTGGATGAATACGATCGGATTAAAGAAGAATTTGAAGATATTATTAAACCTGGTTCGGGAGAAGTGTCCTTTGGTTTTATTCATACACTTGGCATGGAAATTGTGCCGGAACTGATTGCTTCAACAAGTGAGGCATTTCCGAATATGCAATTTTCTTTAACACAGGCGACATCGTTAAGCTTATTAAAACGCCTTGAAGAAGGTGCCATCGACCTGTGCCTATCCCAAAAAATCGAATCAAAAGTAATTGAAATAGAGACAGAAGAATTATTTGAGGAAGAGCTGTTTGTCATTGTCCCGACAACTCATCCATTGGCTGAGCAAGATGCCGTTAAATTTGAGGAAGTAAAAAATGAACCATTTATCGCAATTAAAAAGGGAAATTCACTTCGTCAATTAGTGGATGAACTTTTTTTAGAGCGGGGGATTGCTCTAAATACTACATTTGCCGCTGAAGAAATGCATACAGTAGCAGGGTTTGTCGGTGCAGGAATGGGTATATCCGTAATACCGAATATTAAAGGGCTTGACCATTATAAAGTAAAACGTTTGAAGCTAGATCCGCCTTGCTATCGTTCCGTCTGTGTATCATGGGCGAAAAATCGTTATTTGCCTCCAGCAGTATCCGAGTTTAAACAATATTTACTGGATTATTTTCAGCAAAGAGAAGAGTGAATTAAATGGAGCATAATCAATTTAAAGCCTTGCTTAAATTACATGAAATCGAGCATGAGGACAAGTGGCTGGAGCAATTTGACTCGGCAATGAAAGGGGACGGGCAGGCAATCGTTAATATTGCCATGTTATTTAAAGAATATGGACAATATGACGAAATGTACGACTTGTTAGATAAGGCGAGTGAACAGCAAAACAGAGAAGCTATGTATGAACTGGGGAATTGTTATTTTGAGGAGCTTGGCGAAAAAGGAAGCGAGCAGCAGGCGTTTTTACTCTATAAAAGAGCTGCACAGTTAGGCCACCCTGATGCAATGAATAATTTAGCAGATATGTATTTGAACGGTGAAGGAATTGCGGTAGACGAGCAACAGGCACTCAATTGGTTTAAGAAAGCGGCAGAATTAGGTGTCCCTGAAGCGATGTTTACCCTCGGAATGATGTATGAACAAGGATTGGGTACCGAATGTGATGAATCGCAGGCCTTTGCCTTTTATTCGCAAAGTGCCGAACAGCATGATGTCGAGGCGATGTATCGCATCGGTATGATCTATTTTTCAGGAGAACTTGGGCAACAGCAGGATTATGAAAAAGCGTTGGAATGGTTTTTAAAAGCGAGCGAACAGTTTCATGTCGATGCAACATACAATATCGCCTACTGTTATGAATACGGTTATGGAATTACTCAGGATAAAGAAAAGGCAATCCATTACTATAAAAAAGCAAGTTTACTTGGAGACTTGGAAGCGACAAAAAAAGTTGTCAGCTACTATGAGATGACGGACGCAGTTGAAGCATCCAAGTGGCGGGAAAAGCTATTAGTTCTAAATAACGATATATATGAATAATAATATGATAGATGCAGTAAAAGGTTCAATTTCCTGTCTCTCTGTCATAATTTAGACCCATTTCATGGAGAAAAATAGGTTTAAATTCCGTGAAAAATAGGAAATATATTATAAGGGGAAAGTATTAAGAAGGGGGAATTTTTATGTTTATGTTTGCAGTCCACCAATTCTCTTCTGAACACAATGAGGATAGTATTCAAAAACTACAACAAATGCTATTAGAACAGCGGGAGAATTTGACGACGCTATGTACAATCGTTGAATATTTAAAAAGTTATGTCCAAACAGGACTAGATCATAAAGATGTTGTTAAATACAAGCAAAAAATCCAAATGATGACGGATAAACAAGAAAAACGTTACAATCAAATTGATGAGCTTATCAATACTAATATTTTGGAATTGAAGAAGGGTAAAACAGCAGATAATACCGCACTTATTTATGGCAAGGAAGTTCGGAAAATTGAATCTGGTGTCCGTACCTTAAAACTGTTTGCGAGCGATGCAGTAAATATGTTAGATCTAAACAAACATTTAGAAAATCGCAGTATTGAACGTATCCGTTATTTTGATAAACGCTCTACATCTTTGGAGGCAGAAATTATTTCCCTAACAAAGCAACTATCTTATAAATAAACAAGAAGCCATCCTACCATATTTTTAGGTAGGGTGGCTTTTCTTATGAAGTTCTGAAAAATGTGATACCCAGCAGACCATATTTAATATAAAAAAGTTTATACTTATAAAAAGAGAAGCGAACGAAATAGGAGAGAATGGATATGAAAACAGTAGTAGTTGTAGGTGGCGGGATTACCGGGCTATGTACGATGCATTATTTGAAAAATAAAATGCACGAGCAAAATGTGGAAGCGCGGTTAATATTGATTGAAAAGAACGCATATTTAGGTGGGAAAATTCATTCCGAAAAGGATAAAGGTTTTATTATGGAAACGGGGGCTGACTCAATTGTAGCTCGTCATCCAGGGGTTTTGGAGCTTGTAAAGGAGCTTGATTTTGAATCAGAGCTTGTCTATAACGAAACAGGTATTTCCTACATTCATACGAATAATGAGCTTCATGCAATCCCGGCAGGCTCGACATTCGGTATTCCGATGAGTGTAGAATCACTTATGTCGAGTACGCTAATTTCTGAAGAAGGTAAAAAAAGAGCACTACAAGATTTAGAAATACCGAACACTACATTTACAAAAGAAAGCTCTATCGGAACGTTTTTGGAGTACTTTTTAGGGGGAGAAATTGTCCGCAAACAAATTGCTCCTGTATTAGCGGGTGTTTATTCGGGTGATTTATATCAATTGAGCCTGGCATCCACTTTGCCTTATTTAGTGGACTATAAAAATAAATACGGATCGATTATTAAAGGATTCGAAGCACATCGGGAACAATTCGAAAAAGCAGCGAATAAGAAATTTATCTCTTTCCGTTCGGGTTTATCGGCATTGATCGATCGTTTAGAGGAACAGCTGCCGGAAGTTGAATTCATGAAAAATACGGTAACAAAGCAAATCTCAAAAAAAGAAGAGCAATATGAAGTCGTGCTGGAAGATGAAACGATTTTGGCCGATGTTGTTGTACTCGCAGTTCCAAATGAAACAGTGCGTCATGTCATACAGGATGAATTATTGGAAGAGCAGCTGAAAAAGTTCACGACTGCATCTGCTTTAACGATGTATGTGGGCTTTGATGTGCCTGATGATGTTTTACCAGCTGATGGAACAGGCTTTATCGTCTCCCATAATAGCGATTTAGTTTGCAATGCGTCGACATGGACAAGCCGTAAATGGAAACATACGTCGGCAGAGGGTAATTTACTCGTTCGCCTGTTTTATAAAAATATTAACCCGCGTTATGAAGAGTTGGCAGCCATGTCTGATGAAGAGCTGACAAAAGTAGCATTGGAAGATATTCTTCTCAGCTTAGGTGTTGAAGCGGAGCCGACGGTTGTTAATGTAACAAAGTGGATTGACCAGATGCCCCGCTATGATTTGGCGCATAATGAAGCATTATCGGAAGTTATGAAGCAACTGGAAGAGGCTTACCCGAATGTTCTATTAGCGGGATGTGCCTATTTCGGTGTAGGAATCGGTGCCTGTATTTTAAACGGTAAAAAAACGGCTGAACAGATTATTAGTCGAATTATGTAAAGAAATACTTCATTCAGCTAAAGGGTATTGACGTAATTATTAGATAACGTTATGATTCATTTAATTATTTTAAAAATTCATATTATTTTCTTATCAAGAGAAGTCGAGGGACTGGCCCGATGAAACTTCAGCAACCAACGTTAAGTCAGGTGCTAAATCCAGTGGCAAATGCCAGAAGATGAGAAGGGATTAAGTTGATCACTACTAAGCCTTCTTTTATTTAATGAAAGAAGGCTTTTTTATATCGTTAATATACTGAAAATACTGTAAATGATGGAGTGAAGGCAATGGGTTTACTTGAAGAATTACAAACGCGGGTTTTAACAGCAGACGGGGCAATCGGAACACTTCTTTATTCATATGGATTGGATTATTGTCATGAAGAAATGAATATTGCACGTCCTGATATTATAGAGAAAATTCATGGCGAATATATTGCGGCGGGTGCAGATATTATCCAAACAAATACATATGGGGCAAACCGGATAAAGCTTGCACGATATGGCTATGAAAATCGTGTCTTTGAATTTAATGAAGCTGCATTAAAAATAGCAAAGCGTGCTGCCTCCCTTGATGGGCAATATGTGTTGGCGACAATTGGCGGTATTCGCGGAATCCGAAAAAGTGATGCGACATTAGACGAAATTTTAGCTGCATTCCAAGAGCAGGCTGAAGTATTACTAGCTGGTGAACCGGACGGATTTTTACTTGAAACGTATTATGATTTTGAAGAACTATCCCATTGTGTCCATCTATTACGTTCAATGACCGATTTACCGATCATTGCCCAAGTCACAATGCAGGAACCGGGTGTCCTTCAAAATTTGATGTCTTTAAATGAAGCTTTTCATGATTTGGAAAGATTAGGTGCAGATATTGTTGGGAGCAACTGCCGATTAGGTCCTTTCCATACAATTCAGGCGTTTGAAGGAGTCAATTTACCGGATAAAGCATTTTTATCGGCTTACCCAAATGCATCATTACTCGATATTGAAGATGGTCGTGTTGTCTATGAGTCGGAAACCGATTATTTTGCACGTGCCGCTGTCGAACTCGTAAACCAGGGAGTCCGTTTAATTGGCGGTTGCTGCGGAACAACACCGAAGCATATTGCAGCAGTAAAAAAACGTTTGGCGAATATGGAGCCGGTCGAAACAAAAGAAGCCAAACCTGGGCAAACACAATTTGTCCGTATTCCGGAACCGCGTAAGCAAGAGCCGCTTCACGAAAAAGCAAAACGTGAACGCTCTGTTATTGTGGAACTTGATACACCGCGTCATCTGGAAATTGACGGGTTTGTCGAAGGGGCAAAACAGCTGGCAAAAGCGGGCGCAGACGTCATAATGATGGCGGATAACTCACTTGCTTCACCTCGTATCAGTAATATCGCGATGGCCGCTATTTTAAAAGAGCATGGGATTCGCTCATTGCCGCATTTAACATGCCGTGACCGCAACTTAATTGGGCTTCAGTCACATTTGATGGGGCTTGATGCGCTGGAGCTTCATGATATTCTTGTCATTACAGGGGACCCGACAAAAGTGGGGGATTTCCCGGGTGCGACAAGCGTCTATGATGTTTCATCAATGGAGCTTATTTCCTTAATTAAGCAGATGAATAAGGGTGGTTCTTTTACAGGGAAGTCGTTACGCAAACAGGCGAATTTCTCGGTGGCTGCTGCCTTTAATCCGAATGTCCGCGTATTGGACCGTGCTGTTGCCCGTTTAGAGAAGAAAATCGAGCACGGTGCAGATTACTTTATTTCGCAGCCGGTCTATACGAAAGAGAAAATCGTCGAAATCTATGAGGCGACTAAACATTTGGAAACACCAATCTATATCGGAATTATGCCGTTGACGTCATCGCGCAGTGCGGAATTTTTACATCATGAAGTACCGGGCATTAAATTATCAGATGAAGTACTTGCGCGTATGGCTGCTTGCGGGGATGACAAGGAAGCAGCGACAGCAGAAGGAATCGCGATTGCGAAAGAGCTACTCGATACAGCTTGCAAATACTTTAACGGGATTTATTTAATTACACCGTTTTTACGCTATGATATGACGCTGGAATTAATGGACTATGTAAAACAATATGATGCGGAAAGTAAAGGAGTTCAGTCGAATGTATAATCACCCAATTCATGAGCAATTACAAAAAAGAATACTTATCATCGATGGTGCCATGGGGACGATGCTTCAGGCAGAAAACCTAACATATGAAGATTTTGGCGGTGAAGACTTAGACGGTTGTAATGAAAACCTTGTACTGACAAGGCCTGATGTATTGGGCAAAATCCACCGTGAATATTTAGCTGCAGGCGCTGATATTATTTGTACAAATACATTTGGTGGAACACCGCTCGTACTGGATGAATATGACTTAGGTGACAAGGCGGTTGAAATTAATAAGCGGGCGGTTGAGATTGCACTGGAAGCGGCGAAAGAGTTTTCGACACCGGAGTGGCCACGCTTTGTTGCAGGTGCAATCGGACCAACGACAAAAACATTGTCGGTAACAGGCGGTATTACATTTGAAGAGCTGGAAGAAAACTTTTATATACAGGCAAAAGCGTTAATCGAAGCTGGGGCGGATTTAATCTTAATGGAAACTTCCCAGGATATGCTGAATGTAAAAGCAGGAACAATTGCGATCCACCGCGCATTTGAAGAACTTGGCAAAGAGCTGCCTGTCATGATTTCCGGAACAATTGAGCCAATGGGAACAACGCTTGCCGGGCAATCAATCGAAGCATTTTATATTTCGATCGAGCACATTAAACCTTTGTCTGTCGGACTGAACTGTGCGACAGGCCCGGAATTTATGACCGATCATATCCGTTCATTGGCAGAACTTTCAAATGGCTATATTAGCTGTTATCCGAATGCCGGTTTACCGGACGAGGAAGGCTGCTACCATGAAACGCCGGATTCATTATCGAAAAAACTGCAAGGTTTCGCAGAAAAAGGCTGGCTGAACATCGTCGGCGGCTGCTGCGGTACAACGCCTGCACATATCGCGGCAATCCGTGAAGCTGTAGAAGGCTATAAACCTCGTGAGCCGAAAGATGCAACACATGGACATGTCGTATCAGGTATCGAGCCACTGCAATACGATGAATCGATGCGACCATTATTTATTGGGGAGCGTACGAATGTTATCGGCTCTCGTAAATTCAAAAATCTGATTGTTGACGGTAAATTTGAAGAAGCAGCGGAAATTGCGCGTGCACAAGTTAAAAATGGGGCACATGTTATCGATATATGTTTAGCAAACCCTGACCGTGATGAAGCCGAAGATATGAAAAACTTCATGCAGGAAGTTGTGAAAAAAGTTAAGGTGCCGCTTGTAATCGACTCTACAGATGAAAAAGTAATGGAAGTCGCCCTGAAGTTTTCACAGGGGAAGGCTATTATTAACTCTATTAACCTGGAAGATGGCGAAGAGCGTTTCGATGCGGTTATGCCACTTGTGAAAAAATATGGGGCTTCACTTGTTGTCGGTACGATCGATGAAACGGGAATGGCTATTACACGTGAGCAAAAGCTTGAAGTGGCGAAACGTTCATATAAGCTCTTAACAGAAAAATGGGGCATGTCAGCTGAAGATATTATCTTTGACCCGTTAATGTTCCCGGTTGGTACAGGCGATGAGCAATATATCGGAGCCGCTGAGGAAACAATTGAAGGAATTCGCCTGATTAAAGAACATTTACCTGGCTGCTTAACAGTGCTTGGTGTAAGTAATGTTTCGTTCGGTCTGCCGCCTGTAGGACGTGAAGTATTAAATGCGGTGTACTTATATCACTGCACACAAGCCGGCTTGGACTATGCGATTGTAAATACGGAAAAGCTGGAGCGCTATGCATCGATTCCTGAAGAGGAAATCAAGCTGGCGAATGATCTGATCTTCAATACAAATGATGAAACACTCGCTGTATTCACTGACTTTTACCGTGATAAAAAGAAAGATGCAGTCGTGAAAGAATTGCCGGCGACAGTGGAAGAACGCCTTGCGTATTACATATTGGAAGGTACGAAGGAAGGGTTAATTGACGATTTAAATGCAGCTCTTGAAAAGTTCGATACACCGCTAGATATTATTAACGGACCATTGATGGCAGGGATGGCGGAAGTCGGCAAACTGTTTAATGAAAACCAGCTGATTGTAGCAGAAGTACTACAAAGTGCCGGTGTCATGAAGTCAGCGGTCGCTCATTTAGAGCAATTCATGGAAAAGGGCGATACGAGTGCCAATAAAGGGACAATGGTATTGGCGACAGTAAAAGGCGATGTTCATGATATCGGCAAAAACCTGGTCGACATTATTTTAAGCAATAATGGCTATCGTGTTATAGATTTAGGGATTAAAGTGACACCTGCACAGCTGATTGAAACAATCCGAAAAGAAAAACCGGACTTTATCGGCTTATCAGGATTACTCGTAAAATCAGCCCAGCAAATGGTCATTACGGCACAGGACTTTAAAGAAGCAGGTATTGATATTCCGATATTAGTAGGGGGCGCAGCATTGTCACGTCGCTTTACGGAAACGAAAATTGCCGATCAGTATGATGGACCGGTAATCTATTCAAAAGATGCGATGCAAGGTTTGGAACAGGCAAATCGCTTAATGAATACAAACGAACGCGAAGTATTAATAGAAGAATTACGTGATGCACGGGAAAAACGTCTCGAATCGGATGCGAAGCGTGCAGCACGCCCGGCAGTGGCAGTACTTGAAAAACCGGTTCGAACAGTGGGAGATGCCGCTGTTTGGAAGCCAAAAGATTTAGTGCCGCATATTAAACCGGATTATTCGGTTGCCCACTTACATCCGTATGTGAATATGCGTACATTGATCGGGCATCATTTAGGGCTTAAAGGGAACTTGGAACAATTGCTTGCGGATCAGGATGACCGTGCAGTTTTATTGAATGATTTAGTAAATGGCTATTTAACGGGCGGTGGATTGAGTGCTTCAGGAATGTATCAGTTCTTCCCGGCCCAATCCGATGGCGACGATGTTGTTGTGTACAGTCCGGAAGATGCAAAAACGGAAATCAAACGATTCACATTCCCGCGCCAGCAAGTAGCACCTTATTTATGTTTATCTGATTATTTAAAGCCGGTTGATAGCGGTGAGATGGACTATATTGCATTGATGGTGGTAACGGCAGGTAAAGGGGTAAGCGAAAAGGCAAATGAGCTGAAACAAGCAGGCAAGTTTTTGGAGAGTCATGCACTACAGGCGACTGCACTTGAGCTTGCGGAAGGGTTTGCGGAACGTATTCATCAGGAAATCCGTGACCAATGGGGCTTCCCGGACGCAACGGACTTTACGATGCGTGACCGGTTTGCAGCGAAGTACCAAGGACAACGATTCAGCTTTGGCTATCCGGCCTGTCCGAATCTGGAAGACCAGGAGAAACTGTTCGCTCTATTGAAACCGGAAAAGATTGGCGTACATTTAACGGAAGGCTTTATGATGGAGCCGGAAGCAAGTGTATCGGCAATAGTATTTGCTCATCCGGATGCACGTTATTTTAATGTATAATTGATTTAAAAATACCGCTTTGCCTTTTTGGAGGTAAGGCGGTTTTGCGACCTTTAGGAGGAAAAAGTATGATTCGACGCGCAACAAAAGAAGATATACCAATGATTTTGGAAATATTTAATGATAATATTCGAAATTCCACAGCGATTTACATGTACGAGGAGCAAACTTTGGAAAATCGTTTACGATGGTTTGAACAGAAACAGGGTTCAGGTTATCCGCTCTTCGTATTTGATGAAGACGGAGAAGTGGCGGGCTATGCAACGTACGGAAGTTTCCGTGATTATCCGGCTAACCGATATACAGTAGAGCATTCGGTGTATGTGCATAAAAATCACTATAAAAAAGGGATTGCCAGTAAACTGATGAACGCCATTATAGAAGAAGCGAATGTAAATGATATTAAAACGATGGTTGGTTGTATCGATAAAGAAAATGTCGCCAGTATTAAAATTCATGAGAAATTCGGTTTTTTATATAGCGGTACAATCCGCAATGCAGGTTATAAATTCGGGAAATGGCTGGATTTAGTGTTTTACCAATTAGATTTGGATGGTCCGAAAACTCCGGAGGAAAAATAAGAAGCATACTGGTTGTTACCAGGTCATATGACATCTGTCATAAAAAATATGTGATGTTTGAGCGTTTTACCATGTTCCGTCTTTTTATATGATGTTATTAACAACTTTTGTGGAAAGAGGGATCGACACATGGTAAGCACACATGCAGATAAAACAAAGCAGCTGAGAAAAGATGTTGCACCGTTCGCAAAATCAGAAACGCGACTTAGTATTCAACAAATATTAAATACGCTTGTACCACTTGTATTAATTTGGGGGGCAGGTTATGTATTGCTACAGTACTCTCCTTGGTTTACGGCGTTATGTAGTATCCTAGCATCAGGATTTGTTATTCGTGCATTTATTATTTTCCATGACTGTACACACGGTTCATTCTTTAAAAGCAAAAAGGCGAATGCCATTATCGGAAATATAACAGGTATTGTAACATCTTTCCCTTATGAGAAGTGGAAGCGTGAGCATACGATTCACCATGCGACAAGTTCAAACTTGGATAAGCGCGGGATTGGCGATATCGATATGCTGACAGTTGATGAATACCTTGAAAAATCAAAATTAAGCCGTTTAGGTTACCGTTTATACCGCAACCCGCTTGTCATGTTTGGTTTAGGGCCGCTATTTATGGTACTTATACTGAACCGATTCAATCGCAAAGATGCAAAGCGTAAAGAGCGCTTAAACACTTACTTCAATAACATTGCATTGTTAATTATTTGTACAACCCTTATTTTAATATTTGGTTGGTCTACATTCTTGTTAGTGCATGGTTTAACATTATTTGTTGCGGGTGCATTAGGGATCTGGCTGTTCTATATTCAGCATACTTACGAAGATTCATATTTTGAAGTTGATTCAGAATGGGATTATGTAAAAGCTGCAGTTGAAGGAAGCTCGTATTACAAATTACCGAAAGTACTGCAATGGATTACAGGAAACATCGGATTCCACCATGTACACCACTTGTCACCACGTGTACCGAACTACAAGCTGGAAGATGCACACGAATCGATTAAGCCTCTTCAACAGGCAACAACGATTACATTAAAGACAAGTCTGGAATCAATTCGCTACAAATTATATGATGCGGACAACTACCGCTTTATAACATTCAAAGAAGCGGCCGAACTTGAGGCAGCGCGTAACCGAACTGTTACGAACTAACTTTATACAACAATTAAGGTACCTCAATTTATAGCTTGAGGTACCTGTTTTATTATAGAATATAGGTAAAAAGAGAATCGAGGCAATTATGCAAACTTGGTATAGTATCATCCCGAAAAGTCCGATGTTGAGTATTTATATATGGATAATCTTTTGTATTATGCCATTTTTCTTCATTATACAGTCGTTCACATTATGGCAGATCATGTTGGGGATCACTTTAATTTTAAGTTATTTTTTATGTCATTATTTTTCATTCAGTGCTAAACCAGGGCTGAAATATATGTGGATCAGCTTCCAAATGTTGCTGAATATTGCAATGACACTTGTATTTGGCTACGTGTATTTGGCGCTTTTTACTGCATTTTTTATCGGCAATATTAAACAGCCGGTTGGATTTTATATAATGTATGGTTTACATATAGGCTTTACCGTTCTTTCGATTGTCGGAGGATATTTTATCTTCCTTGATTTATTTTTATCACAAACACCATTTATCATTATAAATATGTTAGGTGTAGTGCTATTGCCGTTTACACTCTTTTCGAAAACACGACGTGAAAACTTGGAAGGTGAGCTGGAGACAGCGCGGGAACGTATTTCTGAATTGACGGTAATTGAAGAACGTCAGCGTATCGCACGTGATTTACACGATACACTCGGTCAGAAGCTTTCGATGATCGGATTAAAAAGTGACTTGGCAGCACGACTGGTTGAAAAAAATCCGGAACAAGCCATCATAGAAATAAAAGATATTCGTCAAACCGCAAGTGTCGCATTAAAAGAAGTACGTGAGCTTGTGGCCGATATGCGGGCAGTGAGAGTAGAAGAGGAGCTGCACCGTGTAGAGCAGATATTAAAAGCCGCACAGATTAAACTGCGGCTAAATGGAGATAAAAGTGAAATTAAAATGCCGATTTTAGCGGAAAATGTGATTAGTATGTGCTTAAAGGAAGCAGTTACAAATATCGTCAAACATAGTAGAGCGACGATTTGTCGTATTAGCTTTTATCAAAGTGATGATGAATTCAAAATGACGATTCAAGATAATGGGGTTGGCTTTGAACGCACGGATACATTACTTGGTGGAAGTGGCTTAAAAGGGATGCAGGAGCGTATTGAATTTATCAACGGTTCACTTGAAATAGAGAGCGATGAAGGAACGACGGTCGTGCTGAAAATACCGTTGGCGATCACGCATCAAAAGGGAGAGAACATGAAATGATTCGAATTGTAATTGCGGAAGATCAAGGAATGCTGCTTGGAGCGATGAAATCATTGCTCGGCATGGAAGACGATATGGAAGTGGTCGGTCTTGCCAAAAACGGGGAAGAGGCCATTGAAATGGTAACAGAACTAAACCCGGACATTTGTATTATGGACATCGAAATGCCGATTAAAACGGGATTGGATGCTGCCGAAGCGTTAAGAGGTAGCGAATGTAAAATCATTATTTTAACGACGTTTGCACGACCGGGTTACTTTGAACGTGCAAGAAAAGCGGGAGTGCGTGGTTATTTATTGAAGGATAGTCCGATTGAGGAGCTCGTCAATTCCATTCGGATTATTATGGATGGACGCCGTATTTACGCACCTGAGTTAGTGGATTTTGTATATGAAGATGATAGTGAAAATCCGCTGACGGAACGGGAAAGCCAAGTGCTGGAACTTGTTGCGGAAGGAAAGACGACAAAAGAAATTGCAGCAGAGCTCTATTTATCGGCAGGTACAGTACGAAATTATATTTCTGTCATACTTGATAAGCTTGGTGTCGGCAATCGAATTGAAGCAATCGCACGCTTTAAAGAAAAAGGCTGGAATAAAAAGAAAATGTGATTGCTAAAGAGCCTGACTAATAACTTTACTATTAAATAAATCCCCTCATTTTGTCTGTGAACAAAACGAGGGGATTTTTAGTTGAGGGAAGACTGGGGAGACTTATTTCTTTTTCGATAGCCGTCCGAGAAGATATGCCCCTGCTGCTACTGCCAGTAAAGTGTTTGTCTTTTTATTGAATACTTGTTTAGTGACAAGATTGATATTTTGTGGCCGTTCTGCTAAACGGCGCATGAAATACCCGTACCAGTCCTTGCCGTATGGTACATATACACATACTTGATACCCTTCACGTGCAAGTTCCAGCTGCAAGTCTTTACGGAACCCGTACAGCATTTGGAACTCGAATTTTTCTTTCGGGATATCATACTCCTCAACAAAATACTTCACATGTTTAATAATATTATGGTCATGTGTGGCGATTGAAGTAAAATGTCCGTGCGCCAAGTGATATTCGATCAGCTCGATAAAGTTGATATCAATATCAAGTTTATCCTGGTAAGCTACTTCTTCCGATTCTTTATAGGCACCCTTTACAACCCGTAGACGGTAATCCTTGAAATGTTCAATGTCGTCCTTAGCACGGTAAAAGTATGCTTGAATGACTGTGCCGACATTATCGAATGATTTTGCAAGTTCTTCCACAATATCGAATGACGGCTGAAGTCGCTTATAATCCTCCATATCAAAATTGACGAAAATCCCGTATTCATGTGCACGTTCCACAATCTCATATAAATTGTCATAACAGAAGTCGATGTCGATATCCAACCCTAGCTGTGAAGGCTTTAAGGAAATGTGGGCATCCAGCTCTTCCACCTGAATGGCTTCAATCATAGCTAAAATTTCTTCTTTCGCTTTCGTTGCTTCAGATTCATCAGTAACATATTCGCCTAAATTATCAACCGTGCAAGAAATTCCTTGCTCGTTTAATTTACGAATACTTTCGATTACTTCTTCAATCGTTGTTCCTGCAACAACGCTTTGTGCGCCCAATTTTAAGCCGTATTGCTGCGCTGCATTGTTAAGAGTTTGGTTTTCGGATAATGAAATGAAAAAATCACGTAATGCCATAAAAAACATCTCCTTAAAATTCATCATTTTCTTAAAATTATACCATAGCGTTATTTTTGTAGATTAAGAACAGCCATCTTAATTAATACCCATTTTAATCTTCTGCATGCGGTTAGGAAATAAATTAAATAATGTAGGATGGATAACAATTGATTAGTTTCCTCCAAATGCTACATTGTTGTAGAGAAGAGCTTGTTCTATCATATGTTGTTCTTTCACTATCAATTGCTATAGATTAGGATATTCTATTGATTGAAGAAAGCAAAATAACAAGGAGCTGTCTGAAAAACCTTTCAGAACAGCTCCTTGTTCAGTTCATAATTTATTGAAAGAATGGTTCGAAAATGTGTGGGGGAAGGGGGCACACATTTCGCTTTAGCTCTTCGAAGAGCTTAAAGAATTCGGGAACCCTGCTTTAGTTTTAGACCCGCTGTCTTGAACATGAGTAGGAGTAGGAACTTTTCCTAAGTTCGTTAGACGTTGGGCAAAACTGTCATTTGATTTTGTAAGACCTTTAAATGTTTCCTGCATTTCATAAGCATATGCGCCATGTTCCGCAATATCCAAACCTTGGACTTCTTCTTCATGTGTAACACGCAGAGGGATAAATGCTTTAATAATATATGTTGCAATGGCAACAGTACTTGCAGTCCATGCAATTACTGCAACAACACCTAATGCCTGCACCCCTAGTAACTGAGCACCACCGCCGTAGAATAGACCGCCGCCTGCAGTATCGAATAATCCTACTGCCAATGTACCCCAAATACCAGCAACACCGTGTACAGCAACAGCGCCAACCGGATCATCCACTTTTAATTTATGTTCAATAAAGCGGACCGCTTCTACTAACACAACGCCACCAATAGCACCTGCAATAATAGATCCGACAATGCTTAAGTTGGCAGCACCCGCAGTAATACTTACTAAACCAGCTAAAGCACCGTTTAATGTTAAAGAACCATCGATAAAACCGTAACGAAGACGTGTATAAAATGCAGTAGCAATGACACCGGCAGATGCAGATAAGAAAGTATTTGCAATAACGCCAGGAACTAATGCCGGATCTGCTGCTAATGTTGATGCACCATTAAAGCCGTACCAACCTAACCAAAGGATGAAAACCCCTAGTGCTCCAAGTGGAATGGAATGACCAGGAATAACGTTTACAACACCTTTCGCATATTTCCCGAAACGCGGACCAATGATTGCTGCTACAACTAGAGCTCCAACAGCACCAGTTAAATGTACAACAGTTGAGCCTGCAAAATCTACGAAGCCTAAAGCAGTTAACCAGCCATCACCTTGCCATACCCAATGGCCCACAACCGGATAAATAACAGCTGTCATGACAACGACCAATGCAATATAAGCCATAAGATTTGTACGTTCAGCAACAGCGCCTGAAATGATTGTTGCACATGTTGCAGCAAACATTGCCTGGAATACGAAGAATGCGATATCATCTACACCACTTAATGCAAAACCTGTAGAACCGATCAATCCGCCTGAACTTTCACCGAACATAATGGCATATCCGACTGCGAAATAGACAAGACCACCGATCGAAATTGTTAAAATGTTTTTCATTAAAATATTGACGGCATTTTTAGAGCGTGTAAATCCTGCTTCTACCATCGCGAATCCCGCATGCATGAAGAATACGAAAAACGCCCCAAGCATTACCCAAACTAAATTAATTGATAATTCCAATGCTTCATTTGTCATTAGAAACTCCTCCTTTTAGGAAATTTTTTTAGTCAATTGCAATTGAGCCGAGCTCTTTTGTCCGTATACGAATCGCCTGCTCTACAGGATAAATAAAGATTTTACCGTCACCAACTTCACCTGTAGATGCTTCACGCAACAATACATCAATAATCGGCTGTACTTTTGCGTTGTCTACTACCATTTCGAGCTTGAGCTTTTGCGAAAATTCCATTGAGAAAGAGTTTCCGCGAAACAGTCCGATTTTCCCTTCTTGTCGCCCAGCTCCGGCAATCTCGGAAATACTTAATCCATCAATTCCTTCAAGAGCTAACCCCTCTCGAACTTGTGCAAACACCTCAGGTCGAATAATCGCTTCAATTTTTTTCATGCTCAACAACTCCTTGTGTTATGTTATCTAACATGATAAATTGAATTTCTAGATAAATCAATAACTGATGTTAGGAAAATTAACATTTATTTTCGATTGGTTTAATCGCATTGTGAGATAATGTAAAAATAAGGAAGGGTGATGGCACGTAACGGCAAGGTGTAATACAGGAAGTGGTTACCCGGCAAAAGTTTCAAAACGTTTTTTATTTAGTCAATTGGGGAAAACTATAGAACCAGCACAGCAAAATGAACTGCCATGTAAAAGTAGGTGACATGGAAGAAGGAATCTTCATACTTCGAAATAATTGAAGATGGTGTATACTATGACTAAATTATGTTTTGGAAGAAGGGGAACTCACGATGAACGAAAAGTATGTAGATGATAGTTTTGCTTTGCATACCGATTTATATCAAATTAATATGGCAGAAAGCTATTGGGCAGATGGAATGCATAACCGGAAAGCTGTATTTGAGTTGTATTTCAGACAATTGCCATTCGGAAACGGCTATGCAATTTTTGCTGGATTAGAGCGCATGCTGAATTATTTAAAAGATTTCCGATTCAGTGAAACCGATATCGCATATTTACGAGATGAACTTCATTATAAAGAGGATTTTATCGAATACTTAAAAACAATTCGTTTTACAGGTTCCGTGTATTCGATGGAGGAAGGTGAACTTGTTTTCGCGAATGAACCGATTGTGCGAATTGAAGCGCCGCTAGTGGAAGCCCAGCTGATTGAAACAGCGCTATTGAACATCGTAAACTATCAAACGCTGATTGCGACAAAAGCCAGTCGTATTAAGCAAGTTGTCCAAAAGGAAATTGCGATGGAATTCGGTACACGCCGTGCACAAGAAATGGATGCAGCGGTTTGGGGAGCTCGTGCCGCAGTAATTGGCGGTTTTGAATCCACTTCAAATGTACGTGCCGGAAAGCTGTTTAATATTCCTGTATCGGGTACACATGCACATGCATTGGTTCAAGCATATAAAAACGACTATGATGCATTCCATTCCTATGCAAAGCGTCATAAAGACTGTGTATTTTTAGTTGATACGTACAATACGTTAAAATCAGGTGTGCCGACAGCGATTCAAGTAGCAAAAGAGCTTGGCGATAAAATCAATTTTATCGGAATTCGTTTAGACAGCGGAGATATTGCCTTTCTTTCAAAAGAATCGCGCCGGATGCTTGATGAAGCAGGTTTCCCGAACGCGAAAATTATCGTATCGAATGATTTGGACGAATATACAATCCTGAACTTAAAAGCGCAAGGTGCCCGAGTGGATATGTGGGGAATTGGTACAAAGCTCATTACGGCATATGATCAGCCGGCCTTAGGTGCTGTCTATAAAATGGTATCAATCGAAAATGATCACGGTGAAATGGAAGATACGATTAAAATTTCAGCCAATGCCGAAAAAGTAACGACACCTGGGTTAAAGAAAGTTTACCGGATTATAAATAAAAAAAGCGGGAAATCAGAAGGGGACTATATCGCTATGGCTGATGAAAATCCTGCTGCTGAAGAACGAATTAAAATGTTCCATCCGGTGCATACATTTATCTCAAAATTCGTAACGAACTTTGAAGCGAAAGAATTGCACCGAAAAGTGATTGACAATGGTGAGATTGTGTATAAAAACCCAACATTAATGGAGATTCGCCAATATGCGTTCGACAATTTGGAATTGCTTTGGGATGAATATAAACGTTCGTTAAATCCTGAAGAATATCCGGTCGATTTAAGTCAAAAGTGTTGGGATAACAAAATGCGCAATATCCAGGAAGTGCGCGATATGGTGATAGAACTCGAAGAACGATAAGGAGTGAGAACATTGTCTATGTTGCAACAACAAATTATTGAAGAGTTGAAAGTACAGCCGACAATCGATGTCGAACAGGAAATCCGTAAGTCTATTGATTTTTTAAAGGAATACGCAAAGTATCATCCGTTCTTGAAAGGATTTGTACTCGGTATTAGCGGTGGGCAAGACTCAACGTTAACAGGTAAGCTTGCTCAAATGGCTGTCGATGAACTAAATGAAGAAGCGGGAGAATCTAAATATTCATTTTGGGCTGTAAGATTACCTTATGGAAAGCAATTCGATGAAAAAGATTGCCAAGATGCACTCGATTTCATAAAGCCTACTAAAGTGTATACGGTTAATATTAAAAATGCTGTCGATGCAAGTGTAAATGCACTTTTGGAAACAGGAATCACATTGAGTGATTTCGCAAAAGGTAATGAAAAAGCTCGTGAACGAATGAAAGTACAATATTCGATTGCTGCAGCAAATGATGGTGTCGTACTTGGTACAGACCATGCTGCGGAAGCAGTAACAGGCTTTTATACTAAGTATGGCGATGGCGGCACGGATTTAATGCCGATCTTCCGTTTAAACAAACGCCAAGGCCGAGCGATTTTAAAACATTTAAATTGTCCTGTACATTTATATGAAAAAATTCCGACTGCCGATTTAGAGGAAGACCGTCCTGCATTGCCGGATGAAGTGGCGCTTGGTGTTACGTATGAGCAAATTGATGATTATTTGGAAGGTAAGGAAATCCCGGGAGAAGCACGTGAAAAGCTTGAAGGACATTACTTGCGTTCTATGCATAAACGTCATATGCCGATTACAATTTTCGATGATTTCTGGAAACAATAGTATACGTTAGTACGTGATAAATCACCTTGCTTCTTTTTGATGAAGTGGGGTGATTTTCCATTTTAAAGGGAAACTAGTTGTGCTCGCATTTTGTTTTCGTTATGCTTAAACTACATGCCAAAGATGCAACGATTACAGGTGGGAGGACAATTCATGAATGAACAGATCGAAGGAATAATCAGAAACATCGAGAAAGTTATGATAGGAAAAAGAGAGATTGCCGAGCTAAGTATTGTTTCATTATTAGCAGGAGGGCATGTATTACTGGAAGACGTACCGGGCGTTGGGAAAACGATGATGGTACGTGCGCTATCGAAGTCTTTAGGTGCAAGTTTTAAACGTATTCAATTTACACCGGATTTATTGCCGTCCGATGTAATTGGCGTTTCAATATATAATCCGAAATCATTGCAGTTTGAGTTCCGTCCTGGGCCGATTGTCGGCAATATTGTATTGGCGGATGAAATTAACCGTACATCACCAAAAACACAGGCCGCTTTATTGGAAAGTATGGAAGAGGGGTCGATTACGGTAGATGGTGAAACGATTCAACTGCCAAAACCGTTTTTTGTAATGGCGACACAAAATCCGATTGAATATGAAGGGACATACCCGCTTCCGGAAGCTCAGCTGGACCGATTTTTACTGAAAATAAAAATGGGTTATCCGACGAAGGAAGAGGAAATTGAAGTGTTGAACCGTGCTGAAAGATCAGTTCCGATTGATGACCTTTTCCCTGTATTAACAATTGAGCAATTGAACGATTTAAGAGAACAAGTAAAACAAGTCCATGTTGAAAATAATATTAAAGAATATATCGTGTCGATCGCACAACATACACGTCACCACGAAAATGTGTATTTAGGTGTAAGTCCCCGTGCTTCCATCGCATTAATGCGTGCCGCGCAAAGCTATGCCTTTATGAAAGGGAGAGACTATGTCATCCCTGACGATATTCAATATTTAGCGAAATTCGTTTTCGGCCACCGGATTATTTTAAAACCAGAAACCCGCTATGAAGGAATTACGGAAGAAAAGGTGATTGAAAGTGTTCTTCGTTACGTCCATGTTCCTGTAAAAAGGTATGCACAGTAATGAAGGGAATCAAGCAGTTTCTGAAGCATGGCGGACGTTTAATTACCGTTGTTTCATTGCTTATCATTACGTATTGCTATGCAATGTTCCAAGGGGGCTTTGTTAGCTGGTTCGTTTTCTTCACGATTCTACCGTTTTTGGTCTATTCGATATTATTGGCGGTTATACCAATCCGTTTTAAAGAAATATCCAGGACTTTATCGAAAGAACGAATTGAACGTGGGAGCAATGTACAAGTTACCGTAACATTCCGAAACACGAGCTGGTTTCCATTTGTTTTCATGATGGTCAGGGAACTGCCGATGAGAGAGGAACATTTTGAGAAACCGAACGGAAATGTAACAAAACTATTTTTGGTTGGGTGGAAACGGGAGTTTAAGTGGACATATGAATTGAAAGAGTTAAAGCGCGGAGAGCATCATTTTAGAGGATTGCTGTTTACATGTACGGACTTTTTTGGATGGACAGTGCGGAATGTCGTAATGAATCACCCGCAGCTGTTTTTAGTATATCCAAAAGTATCCGACGTCAAATTAATGCCGATTGGTATGCAATATGATCAAGGTACAAGTCAATCGCGCTATTCTTTGATCAAAGATACAACGGTTGCCACAGGTGTGCGCGAATATGTACCAGGTGACCGGTTTTCCTGGATTCACTGGAAGTCATTTGCGAAAAATGGTGAACTGCGCACAAAGGAATTTGAAGATCAAAAATCACAAAATACATTTGTGCTCATCGATCGTGCAGTACAGAAAAACTTTGAAGATGTTGTTGATTACACAGCGTCTTATATAAAGAAAATTGTAAAAAAACAGGGCGACGTTTCATTTCTTAGTGTTGGCGTTGACCGGTATTTTACGCCGATCATTAAAACCGGCAAACAATATGAAAAAGTGCTGCAGCATTTGGCGACAGTCGAACCGGATGCGCAGTTTGGTGTCGAGCGTCTGCTATATGAAGAACAGAAAATGATGAGCCGCTCTGTTGTTGTTATCATAACAGGTGAAATGACCCCTCAGCTGCAGGAAGTACTGAATGCCGGAACGAAATATGCACGTAAAATTATATGCTTTGTCGTAAGTAATCAAAAAGAACCGGTACAGCATATGAGCCAAAATAATGAAGTACATTATATTGGCATGAACGAATTGCAGCGAACGTATTCGGAGGTGAAGCACGCATGAGACGCAGCGCAGCCGAAAAAATAGAACTCGCGATTTTTTATTTTATTATTTTCCTGATTTTACGAGAATGGCTAGTACCGGTTATGGAATTGACGGATACCGGCTACTTTACACAGTTTGTTTTATTCATAGGACTTTGTTTAATTCTTGGGATCTTTTCTCTGCCGTTTATTATAAACTGGTTCATTAAACTGGTGTACATTACATGGTTTATAGTCAGTGTATATAAAGATGAGACATTGACGACAGTGCAATTTTTATCGGAAGAATTGAAATATAATTTGGATATACTGTTTGCAGGAGAGTGGATTTATGTAAGTGATCCTTTCCGGACAAGTCTGTTTTTTATACTGATCTGGATGCTGATTTATTTAATTCAGCATTGGGTAAGTGTGCGCTATAGCATTTACTATTTCCTGCTGCTTACAGTATTCTTCATCGGGACACTCGATACTTTTACAGAATACGATGGCACAGCAGCGATCATAAAAGTAATGCTGTTAGGTCTTGTACTTACATCATTACTGTTTATAAAACGTCTTATGCAGGCTGCGGAAATGCAGAAAGACTGGATGAACTACTTGAAGTATGCGACACCGATCGTTATTTTCGTCATGATGGCAGGTATTATTGCGACAATTATGCCGAAAGCAGAGCCACAATGGTCGGATCCGGTGCCGTATGTCAAAAACATTGCAGGTATTGGAGGCAACGGGAGTCAATCGGTTGCAACAGTTGGCTATGGAGAAAATGATGAGCGATTAGGCGGCCCATTTGCAGGGGACAATACACTTGTCTATGAAATAAAAACACCGATCCGTCAATATTGGCGTGTGGAAACGAAGGACGTTTATACGTCTAAAGGCTGGGAACAATCGAGTGATGAGGCAGTGCAGCAAACGCTTCAGCTTTCAGATCCGCTGCCTCTTTCAATCACACCTGGAAATGAAGAACCCGAATCGGTGGAAGTACAGGCTGTAAATGAAGACTATTTATTTCTATTACAGGCTTATGGAGTGACATCCTATGCTTTGGACGAAATGCATACCGGGTTAAGATATAATACTGGAAATGAGAAAATTTTACCGCTTATTAACAGTGATGTGATTGCACCTGCCTCATACGAAATGACTTTTCAACAGCCGGAATATAGTTACGTAGCTTTGAAGGAAACGTTATCTTCAACTGAAAATAATCCGCGCTATTTGCAGCTGCCGAATAATTTGCCGCAGCGTGTAACGGATTTAGCATATGAAATTACGGATATGTATGACAGCGTATATGACAAAGCGCGGGCGATTGAAGGTTATTTTGCGCGCAGCGGCTTCCAATATGAAACGACAAATGTACAAGTACCATCGGCGGACCAAGATTATGTAGACCAGTTTTTGTTTGAAACAAGACTTGGCTATTGCGATAACTTCTCTACTTCGATGGTCGTCATGCTCCGTTCGATAGGAATTCAGGCGCGCTGGGTAAAAGGTTTTTCAAGCGGAGAACGGATCGATTCACAAGATGGTATGTTTACGTACCAAGTGACGAATAATGATGCCCATTCATGGGTTGAAGCGTATATTGACGGCATTGGCTGGATGCCGTTTGAGCCGACAATTGGGTTTAGCAATCCGATGAATATTAACTATGATGTGGATTTCGAAGCTCCGGAAGAAGAGCAATTACCTGAAATGGAAGAACCGGAAGCGCCAAAGCCGGAGTTGGAAGAGCAAGATACAGCGAAGCAATCAACTAACGGTACAAGTGGTATGGACTGGTCGAAATTCAAATGGGTGCTGTACGTATTATTGGCAGTTGTTGCAATTGGTTTAATTATTGCTTGGAAAAAGCGCGGGCAATGGCAACCGAAACTTGCTGTCCAAATGAACCGTTCAAAATTAGAGAAGGCGGCAACATTTGAAGAAGCTTACTTTGTGTTGTTAAAACAATTGGAGCGTATTCATTTAAAACGAGGGCAAGATGAAACGCTGCAACAGTTTGCAATGCGTGTCGACCGACAGTTGGAAACAACGAAAATGAGTGAGTTGACGGCGTTTTATGAGCGTCTTATTTACGCTAAACAAACCGATCAAATAAATACAAATGAAATGAAAGAAATTTGGGAATATTTAATCAATCGCACGAGTGGTTGATTTTAAGTCGGCGAAAGAGTAAAATTTAGAAAAATAAATAGTATTGTGCCTTCATATAAGTCTGGTAATATGGTCCAGATGTTTCTACTAAGTTACCCTAAATAACTTATCTATGACGGTGGGTCTCACTATATCCTTATAAGGGATAGTTATACCCACTTGAAGAAGAGATGAAATATGAACGCGTAGAAATTATTTTCTTACGCGTTTTTTTTCTTAATATAGGCCGCAAAAAATTAGAAGAGGTGGAAATAGTGTCAACTCCTATGTTAAAAGAGCAAGAAAAGATTGTCGTTCTTGATTTCGGTAGTCAGTTCAACCAATTAATCACTCGTCGTATTCGTGAATTCGGTGTATTCTCGGAATTACATCCACATACGATTACTGCTGAAGAAATTAAAGAAATGAATGCTGTAGGTATCGTATTTTCAGGTGGTCCAAACTCTGTATATGATGAATCTGCATTCCGTGTAGATCCTGCAATTTTCGAGTTAGGTTTACCAATTTTAGGTATTTGCTACGGCATGCAATTAATGGCCTATACACATGGTGGTAAAGTGGAAGGCGCGGCAACTCGTGAATACGGAAAAGCTGAAATTAACATTACTTCGGATAATAAATTATTTGCGGATTTACCAAAAGATCAAGTTGTATGGATGAGCCATGGTGACCATGTAACAGCGGTTCCAGAAGGTTTTGAAGTAATTGCGACAAGCCCGGCATGTTCGATCGCGGCAATGGCTGATGCTTCTCGTAAGTTTTATGCAGTACAATTCCACCCGGAAGTACGCCACTCAGTATACGGAAATGACTTACTGAAAAACTTCGTATTCAATGTTTGTGAAGCAAAAGGCGACTGGTCTATGGCAAACTTCATTGAAATCGAAATTGCAAAAATCCGTGAGCAGGTTGGAGACAAGCAAGTACTTTGTGCATTATCAGGCGGAGTTGATTCATCTGTAGTAGCAGTGTTAATCCACAAAGCAATCGGTGACCAATTAACTTGTATGTTCGTGGATCACAACTTAAACCGTAAAGGCGAAGTTGAGCAAGTTATGAAAACTTTCACAGAAGACTTCGATATGAAACTGATCAAAATCGATGCGCGTGAACGTTTCATGAATAAACTTGCAGGTGTTTCTGACCCTGAACAAAAACGTAAAATTATCGGTAACGAGTTCATTTATGTATTTGATGAAGAATCATCAAAGCTAAAGGATATGGACTTCTTAGCGCAAGGTACGCTTTACACAGATATTATTGAGTCTGGTACAGCTACTGCCCAAACAATTAAATCACACCATAATGTTGGTGGTTTACCAGAAGATATGAAGTTCGAATTAATCGAACCATTAAATACACTGTTCAAAGACGAAGTACGCGCTTTAGGTCTTGAATTAGGTCTACCTGAAGAGGTAGTATGGCGTCAGCCTTTCCCTGGTCCTGGATTAGGTATTCGTGTACTTGGTGAAGTAACAGAAGAAAAATTGGAAATCGTTCGTGAAGCAGATTATATTCTTCGTGAAGAAATCAAAAAAGCTGGACTTGAACGCGACATTTGGCAATACTTCGCTGTATTACCTGACATCCGTTCAGTAGGTGTAATGGGCGATGGCCGTACGTACGATTACGCAGTCGGTATCCGCGGTGTAACATCAATCGACGGCATGACATCTGACTGGGCACGTATCCCTTACGATGTATTGGAGAAGATTTCTGTACGAATCGTAAACGAAGTAAAGCACGTAAACCGCGTGCTGTATGATATTACTTCTAAGCCACCAGCAACGATTGAGTGGGAATAGTACCGCATTACTGTATTCTTATTACATTTACAAAAATTGCATTTCTTATAATGACAATGCCCCTGGAAGTTAGGAACAAGTCTAACCTCCGGGGGCTTTATGTTTTAATGGTGCTGGCTAGCATCGAATTTTCAAAATAAGGAATTATCTTTTATTAGTAAAAGAATCCGATTTATTCTGTTCAATTTAAATTGGATATATTAAAATTTATGAAACCACCATGCACTTCTTATCAAGTCGCAGTAATTTGAGGTTTACAAGAAGTATAATTGGAAAATAATAATCGCCAATTAGATAAGGGGAGCGAAGTTCTTTGTTTACAAAACCGGACCTGGAGAGCATGCATATTATTGAAGGGAGTTTGGATCCTTTAATAGTACTATTGTCTTTCATCATCGCTTTTGGTGCATCGTATACAGCGATTTATATTAATCGGCGTATCAATGTAAAAGGTTTTTTTCATAAAAATTTATGGTTAGTGCTGGCTTCACTGGCGATGGGTCTTGGGATTTGGTCGATGCACTATGTCGGGATGAGTGCACTCGTAATATCGATTCCTATGAAGCATAATCTGTTCCTGACACTTATCTCTGTCATTCCTGCGATCGTTGCATCATATATGGCATTTTATTTAACCAACAGTGAATATAAAAAGATTCGAACATTTATTGTCGCTGGTATTTTAATGGGATGCGGTATAGCGCTTATGCATTATTTAGGTATGGCTGCGATGGAGATGGACGCAACGGTTGTATATAATCCGTTGCTGTTTGGCTTATCGATTCTGATAGCGATTGTGGCATCATTTGCCTCTTTGTATATCTTTTCGATTACAGATACTAAAATGGAAAAGATTTTAGTGAAAAGTATCGCCGCATTTTTAATGGCCATCGCTGTGACGAGTATGCATTATACGGGTATGTTAGCGATGAAGTTATATATTGAAGGTACGATCCATGTACATGCACATGATTCCAATATGATGGATGTTGTATTGTTTGTAACAATTGGTATTGTCAGTTTATTTATCCTTGCAATTTTAGCCAGTCGCTTAGACCGATATGTGGATTACCGTATGAAAAATTTCGATGCGGTAACACAATTGCCGAACCAAAATCAGTTTACAGAAGACCAGCGTATTAAAAAGGATACGAAATTGGTAGCCGTTGTGCATATACACAACTTGGAGAAGTATATTTTAGCTTATGGCTATTCTTTTGGGGATACAATTATTAAAACTGTGATGAAAATAATGCAGACTAATTTGCCAAAAGAGACAAAATTGTATCGAACGGAAGCTAATCGCTTTACGGTGATACATGCACCTGCTGAAAATGTACAAAATACAATTGATGGTTTGCGGTGTATTTGTCTTTTGTTGGAGCGTCCGCTAAATATTGATGAACGTATGGTTTCGGTAGAGGCGGTTGTTGCTGTTTCACAGTCAGATGATAAAAAGGCAGTCCGAGAACATTTTGCCAATACAATTGCGGTATTACATGCACCGTCCATTAATTATGTACGATCCGAAGATTCATACGTTTAATTTTGAACGTCAACTAAGCCTTGATATTCAACGGGCAATGGATGAAAACGAATTGTTTCTCGTATACCAGCCGAAAGTAGACCCGGAGCTAAATATTGTAGTAGGATTAGAGGCACTTATCCGTTGGAAGCATCCGGTATTCGGAATAATATCACCGGCCGTATTTATTCCGATATTAGAAAATACAAATCGTATATCCGATGTGACGGATTGGCTAATTGCGAGAGTTTGCCAACAATTAGCTGTATGGAACAATATAGGAATGGAGCTTCCGCAAGTATCGATTAATATTCCGGGCGTATATTTGACATCTCCGCGTTTAAATAGGGTAATTAATGAAAATCTGGCTAAGTATAATATTCAAGTGTCTAAGATTGAACTGGAAATTACAGAAACAAGTGTTATTCATGACATTCATAATGCTATAACGGCAGTTCGGACTTTTAGGCAAAGTGGTTTGTCGGTTGCGTTGGATGACTTTGGTACAGGCTTATCCTCGTTATCTTATTTAAAAGAAATACCGATATCCACGATTAAGATCGATAAATCCTTTATAGATGGTGTGCCGGAATCTGAAAAAGACGCCTCTATCCTAAAATCGATTGTACATTTATGCTATTCTCTTGGTTTGAATGTCCTGATAGAAGGTGTGGAAACGAAAGAGCAATGCCAGTTTATTATGGGCTTGGAGAGAGTGCCGATTATCCAAGGCTATTATTATTCAAAGCCTTTGACAGTTGAAGAGTACGAACAGTGGTTGGAAAAGCGAAAAGAAGTAGGTGAACAAAATGGGAAAATATCAATTGGATAGTAAAGGTAAGGCAGCTGTTGCGAAGTATCACGAAAAAAACAAGCCTGCCCAATTCGATAAAAAGCAGCAACTTGAAAAATTGCGTGCGCAGTATTTGGAAAAGAAACAACAACAAAACGATAAATAAATTGAAGTGAAACATGGAAGGAGTAATATCTTTCTATGTTTTTTTATTTGGCTTCACTTTTCGTGCTTATCCAATTAATAATAAAATATTGTCATAGTGGTGTTTCATTTTCTTTCATTTTTATTACAGAATATTAAATATATCAACCTCAAGTTTATTATTTAGGAGAAAAGGTATTGTATAGTATGCCAAATCAAGCATAGACAGTCGGTATAAAAAACTAATTAAATTAAACTGGAGGAATGAAACATGGAAACACGTGATAACAAATTATATGGTATTTATGACAATGAAGCAGAATTACAGGCAGAAATGGATCGCCTTCGTGCACAAGGTTACGGCGAGGAAGATATGTACATCGTATCCAACCGCAATGATCAATTATCAATGTATCGAAACTCAAAAGGTTACAGCACTAACACGGATGGTTATGACGCGGATCATAAAGAAGGTTCTTGGTGGGACCGCTTTAAAGCATTCATGATGGGTGAAGATCTAGTACGCGATCAGCACTTTAATCAAATGGGGATCTCTGAAGATGAACGAAATCGTTATTATGATGAATTACAGGCAGGAAAATATTTATTGTATGTAGATAGAGACTACGGTACTTATTTTGATGAAGGTACAAAAAATTATGGCATGAATGATAATGTTGGTGTGAATAATCATTATGAGCGTGATTATGAAAAAACCGATGAAGAACGTTTAGCACTTCATGAAGAACGCCTGCAAGTAGATAAAAAACGTGTGCAAACTGGTGAGGTACAAGTCGACAAACATGTAGTCGAAGAGCAGCAAAATATTGAAGTGCCAGTTGAACATGAAGAAGTTTATGTAGAAAGACGTCCTGTTAATGAGGACACAACTCTTAATGCAAACGGAAAACTTCAAGATGGTGTCACTCATGCCTATGAAGAACAGGGCAAAATTCATATCCCGGTTACGGAAGAACAAGTGGATGTTACGAAGAAAGATGTCGTAACGGAAGAAATCGTAGTCGGTAAACGAAAAGTAACGGATACGGAAACTGTGTCGGACACGGTTCGTCGTGAAGAGGCAGATATTAAAGATACGACTAATACTACGAATCATTTAAATGACTATGACAATTTGGATGATGATCCGTTAAAACGTACAAACCGTGGATTATAAAATAATTATAAAAAATAGGAAGCCTGTATTATGCAGGCTTCCTTGTTTTATATGTTAGTTATAATCTAGTTAGTAATTTTGAGCTAAAATTATTCTTCAACAGTGGCTTTTTCACGAGTTTTCCACTCGATTCCACTAGTAACACATCCGAATGTAACGATTATTAAAAGTACAAATAATGTGTTATGTAACCAGTAGGGCATTTAAACCCCTCCTTTAATAGTCTGTGTTTCGTTTTATTATTTTAACATATTAAAGGGTAATACTCTCATTTTTAGATAGTGAGATATAATTATTTTTCATGTTTTTGAACAAAAAATGTCACAATTATAAAGAAGAAAAATGCGATTAATAAAATAGAACCCCCTACAATGAAGAACACCATGTTCAGCGTTTCGTTTGTATCAAGCGGATTTAAATTATACAGCCACATCCCAATACATAAACCAAAAGCACCGATCATGCCTAAAATACTTTGAATTTTAACGAAAATCAACTTGCGGATTGGTACTGAATAATAGAAAATCCCCCAAGCAAAAACAGATAACCAACCGACCAATACAAAGTGTGCGTGGATTGGGCGTAACGAATAGTTCATCTCACCACTCATAATTGATCCGATTAATACACCGATAAAGCCTGAAATAGCAGCAAAGCGAATTAAAAGTAATGCCCATTTTCGTTGTTGTTGCAAAAAAATCCCCCCTCTATTTGTTCAAACACCACTATAGAGGAACAATATAACATTTCTATAAACTTTCTCTAATTAATTATGAATCTAGCAAATCGAACACTTTATGCTGCTGGAAATCTGTAATAATTTCTTTGGGTAATAATTTGTAAAGTTCATCTTTTGTCGCCCACAAATAGTTGAGGTGTTCATCGGATAAAGTGATTTGCTCCTCTTCTGTATCGCATAAAAACGTGAGCAGGACAATTTGACGTGTTTTACTCGTGTGGAATGTTGTGGAAAACAGCTGATTTTTTACAGTGATATTCAATCCAACTTCTTCTAAAAACTCCCTCATAAGTGCTTCTTTAAATGATTCACCAAACTGCAGGTTTCCACCGACTGTCTCCCATGTGCCTGCCCCAACCGTTTCAATTTGTGAACGCTGAACGATCAGTATTTTATTATTTTTAACAAGAACTCCTTTTACAACTACCTTAATTTCATTCATTTTGGTTTCCCCGATTCAGTATAAATTTAATGAAAATAGTATGGAATTTTATGTTTTCCAAGCTTAATAATAGCAAAAAGGGAAAGAAAAATAGAAGTAAATGAATATTTTATGGATGTTTTCACGAACTATGAATTAAAATATATAAAAAATGTTCGGAAATAGCTTGTAATTTGAAAATTGAAATGATATATTACAAACGTAAATTAAATACGTCGTCGTATAATGTCGGGAATAAGGCCCGTAAGTTTCTACCGAATCACCGTAAATGATTCGACTACGATTTATAAATAAGTAATCTCACTTCTATAATAAGAGTGGAATATGCTTATTTTCCTTAAATCGTGGACATGCGGCATTTATGCTTTGCGTGTCTTTTTTGTTTTTAAGGTTAAGTGTTCTTTAGATGTTGAAGACGACAACACGGAGGAAAGTTTTATTATGAAAAAGTATTTCGAGTTCGATAAACTTGGAACTAATTATCGCCGAGAGATTTTAGGTGGTTTTACAACATTCTTGGCAATGGCTTACATTTTAGTAGTAAACCCTAGCATTTTAACGCTATCGGATATTGAAGGTTTACCAGATGCACTACGCATGGATTACGGTGCGGTATTTGTGGCAACAGCTGTTTCAGCAGCAATTGGATGTTTCATCATGGGGATTGTTGCAAGGTACCCATTAGCTTTAGCGCCAGGTCTTGGGTTAAACGCATTCTTTGCTTACACAGTTGTCTTAACAAACGGAAGCCCTTGGCAACATGCTTTGGCTGCAGTTTTTGTATCAGGTGTATTCTTCTTACTTTTAACGATTACAGGATTACGTGAAAAATTAATCAACGCTATCCCAATGGAACTTAAAATTGCCGTT
>NZ_CP150231.1:122500-212500 GCF_037974225.1 Solibacillus sp. FSL R5-0691 | reverse complement strand
TAATTATGTGAAGAAAATACAAAACTATTCAGAGGCGCTTTCCGTTATTTATTGGGATATGCGTACAGGGGCTCCTCGAAAAGGGTTGGAGCAACGTGCGGAAGTAATCGGAACATTGTCCGCAGAATTATTTGCTCTTCAAACGAGTGACGAACTGGGAAAATTGCTGTCTGAGCTTCAAAATGAGAAATTGGACTTTGTGACGCAACGTCTGTATGAAGAAGTTAAGAAAGAATATGACGAGTCTAAAAAGATACCAGCTGAAGAATTTAAAGCTTATACGATTTTAAAAGCAAAATCGGAAGCAGCTTGGGAAGAGGCAAAAGAAAAGTCGGATTTTCAGATTTTCCTGCCGTACTTAAAAGAAGTAATCGATTATCAGAAGCGGTTTGTTCAGTACTGGGGTATTAAAAATGGTTCTGCCTATAATACATTATTGGATAAATATGAACCGAATATGACGACGGATACGCTTGACGAGTTATTCGGTGAGCTGAAGGCAACAATCGTTCCTTTAGTAAAGGCTATCGGTGAATCAAAAAACAAACCGGATACTTCTCTATTATTTAAACACTTCCCGAAAAGCGGACAACATGCTGCTTCACTGGAATTATTGAAACAGCTTGGCTACGACTTTGAAGCTGGCCGTTTAGATGAAACGGTCCATCCTTTCATGATCGGTTTAAACAGCGGAGATATTCGGATTACGACAAAGTATGATGAAAATGATTTCCGTTCTGCTGTTTTTGGCACAATTCATGAATGCGGACATGCTTTATATGAACAAAATATTGATGCTTCATTAAACGGCCTGCCATTATCTACAGGTGCTTCGATGGGAATTCATGAATCTCAATCACTGTTTTATGAAAATATTATCGGACGGAATGAAAGCTTCTGGAAACATCATTATGCTATTTTACAAAAGCACTCTCTTGAACAATTTGGGGACGTACCGGCAGAAGAATTTTTAAAAGCGATCAATTTCTCAGAGCCTTCGTTAATACGTATTGAGGCAGACGAGCTTACTTACCCGCTTCATATTATGATCCGCTATGAAATTGAGCGAGAGATTTTCAATGGGGACTTACAGGCGGAAGACTTACCGCGCGTTTGGAATGAAAAATATGAAGAATATTTAGGGATACGTCCAAAAAATGATGCAGAAGGTGTACTGCAAGATATGCACTGGAGTGACGGCAGCTTTGGCTACTTCCCAAGCTACGCGCTGGGCTTCATGTATGCGGCGCAATGGAAACATGCAATGGATCAGGACATTCCGAACTTCGATGAGCTTTGCGAACGCGGAGAATTAGCTCCTATTAAAGATTGGCTAACAGATAAAGTCCATCAGTTCGGTGCATTGAAAAAACCGAATGAGCTAATTTTGGAAGGTACAGGTGAACCGCTTTCCGCAAAATACTTGGCCGACTACTTACAGGAAAAATATACAAAGCTTTATAATCTGTAGTTTTATGAGGCTGGGACATAACCAGAAAAATAGCTTTTTTTTTGCTGAGCGTTAAAATTGATTTCCATTCCGGGACGCTTTCCGCGGGCGTGACCTGAGCCTGTAGTCTCAGGCTTCACGCTATTCCCGCAGGAAGCTTTGCTTGTAGCGAAAGGCGTAGCCGTCAGTTACACTCGCCCTCCATTCCAATCAATTTTGCAATATATCCATTTCTTAATAAAGGCTTTCCTTTTATTTAGCAATAATTCTACTTATGTCCCGGCCTCTTTCCATAAAAAACCCGCTACATTTAATATGCAACGGGTGATTACGGACTTATGAAAATATTTTTTGCAGCAGTTGATATCCTAAACCTTTAAATGCGATATCTAAAGCTGAAGCTATCACAATCACTACAACTACTCCTATATAAAGCATCTTTTTCCCTTTCATAAATGCCTCCTGATTCTATGTTTGTTATGATTCCCTGTTCTTCGTACCGCTTTATTTAAGCTATATACGATTCTTCATTTTCTACGTGTCAATATTAGAACAATACACTGATTTTAACATAGGATTTATATATTTTCCCGCCTCATCAAAACTATTAATGATCTAAGGCAATCAAAGGAAAAGGCGTCTCCCCGGTAATAGGAAGACACCTAAATTTTTATTTTAATTTTTCAATAAAGTGCTTTAACAATCGTGCGGTTAAACCCCAAATTGTGTACTTTCCATATTCATAAAACCATTCTTCCATCCGGCTTGAACGCCATTCGTAATTTTCGCCGTTCGCAATTTTATCATACGGAAAATCAATCGGAGGCTTCGGTTCAACCGGAACATAATGCACATACGGCTCATGCGTCAGCAACCAGTTTAACGGGACTGTAAACAGTTCTTCGACTTCATCCTTATTAAATGTATTCAGTTCCGACTGCTCGATGATCCCGATGAACGGATAGACAACAAAAGCCGGTGATATAACAAATGGACTGAGATTGCCTATTAGTTCAATCGACTGTTGATCGATACCGAGCTCTTCATGTGTTTCACGAAGCGCTGCAGCGAGCGGCGATTCATCTGTCTCATCAATTTTTCCGCCCGGAAAGCTAATATCGCCAGGTTGTTTGCGCATTGTTAACGCACGCACCTCAAACAAAATATGCCACTCGCCCTGTTTTTTTACAAGCGGGATGAGCACGGCCGACCGAAAAGCAGTGTCTTCCCCTAAAAACAGAGGCTGCGGTTTTGCAAGCTGTCCTTTCAGATGATTTAAATCCATAACATTCTCCACCTTACTAAATAGTTATCTTTATCGTACCATGACCGCCTTGCATGGTGAAATGGAAATATGGAAGTAACACCTCTCACCCCTTTACTGCATACGATACAACAACACTATTAGAGAAAAGGATGACCAAATGAAATGGCTTAGAACCGCCCTTTTCGTTGGGCTTTTATTGTTGTTGGTCGGCTGTGGACAGAAGGATTTACAGGAAGTAAAAGTAGGCGAAGTAACCCGTTCTATTTTCTACGCTCCTCTTTATGCAGCGATTGAAGAAGGCTTTTTTGAAGATGAAGGTTTATCGATTCAACTGTCAACGATCCCTGGCGGAGACAAAACGATGACCGCGCTTTTATCGGACGGCATTGATATTGCCTTAATTGGAGCTGAAACGTCGGTTTATGTATCAGGTCAAAATCCAAACGATAAAGTAATCAACTTTGCACAGCTAACACAAACAGACGGAACATTTTTAGTTGCGCGTGATCAGAATATCGACTTTAGCTGGGATGGTTTAAAAGGCAGTACATTTTTAGGTCAGCGTGTTGGCGGGATGCCGCAAATGGCCGGCGAATTTGTGCTGAAAAAACAAGGGATTGACCCGCATAATGATTTAACTTTGATTCAAAATATTGATTTTGCTAATATTGCGAACGCCTTTGCTTCAGGGTACAAAAAACACTACCACATATTAAATAAAAGTATTGCAAATGAAGTCCACAATTAATAAAGCATCTGCAACGAAAGCTGATCCTTAAAACTCTTTATAATGAAGCATTAATGAATAAAGCTTGGCTTTCTATATTGCCTCTGAATAAATAACGGAAAAAGGGAACGTATTGAATTAGGTGTTCTTATAAGACATTTTTCATGTAAAAAAATGACTAATATTATCGATTTGAGACGAATACACTTTAACACCCCATAACATCGGAGTGATTTTATGAAGGAAGTAAGTCATCAACAATCGTTGGGTGAAATTGTAATAGGTGAAGTAAAGTATCTACACAAACCAGATGATAAATTTGATTATTTACAGGATATCTCAGATAACGAAGTAAAAATACATTTGAAATTTACCAAAGATCAAGAAAAAAGTAATGATGCTAAAAATGCATTAAAAACGTTCTTTTTAGAGATATTATAAATATCTCTCTTTATTAAAGGCGAACGAACGGGTGTGTGAAAATGAAACGGGTTTGGTGTCTTTTTCGAGTATCTAAGAAACAACAAGTAAGTACAGATGATGATATTCCAATGCAAAAAAATTCTTGTCATGAATTCGTTAAAAACAAACCTGATTGGATAATAACAAATGAGTTATACGAAAAAGGTGTATCCGGTTGGAAAAAAACAGTAAACGAACGAGATGAAATGGCAATTCTAAAAGAAGGAGCATTAAATAAAGAATTTGACGTATTATTGGTTTTCATGTTTGATCGTTTAGGTCGAAGAGAAGATGAAACACCAGTAATGGTAAATTTTTTAGTTCAGAATGATATTGAAGTCTGGTCTGTAAATGAGGGCCAAAGGAAAATTGAAACTCATATTGATAAGCTTCTAAATTATATAAGCTTTTGGCAAGCAGATGGTGAAAGTCAAAAAACTTCCACTAGGGTAAAAGAAGCAAAGAAACAGCTAAGTGAACAAGGCTATTTTCAGGGCGGCTCGGCACCAATTGGATACAAAATTGTCGAAACTGATGAACAGCATTGGAAAAATAAAGAACGACGATTTAAAGAATTAGTACCTGATGAAGATGAATCTGAAATGATTAAGTTAATTTATAAATTATATGTAGAGAAACATATGGGTTATAGGAAAATTGTTGATTATTTAAATGAAAATGGATATCGAAATAGGGATGGTAAAGTTTTCATGGTGAGTACTATTCAGAGAATATTATCGAATTCAATTTACATTGGATTAAAGAGATATAAAAATGCTGCAGGAGGAACGCAGCCATTTAACGAAAAGTTAAGAATTATTCCAGATGAGTTATTTAGTCAAGCTGAACAAATAAGAAATAATAGGAGTAGTGATATTAAAGATCAAGACAAATCTGATATACCAAGAGCAGGTAAATTACTTTTTTCAGGTTTGGCATATTGTGAATTTTGTGGTTCAAAACTAACCTCTAATTATCTGTATAGGAACTCAAAATATAATAACAAAGATGGCTACTATAAAAACACCATTTACCGATATAAATGTCCTTTAAACAAAGGGAAGCTATATTGTGATCACCAGCAAAATATCTGGGGTGGGAAAAAATTTGATAGACTAATTATTAATAAGATAAAATTTATCTTATCACAATTTGAATTGAAATCCTTTCTTGATACAAGCAAAAATACGAAAGCTGATTTGCTAAAGCTAAAGGAACGGAATGTTCATAATTTAGAAAAAGAGTATTTAGCTTTGACAAAGCAACATGAAAAATTAAACCTTGAAATTGGGAAAACTTTAATTGGGGAAAGTTCTTTTACTGCTGAACAGTTATCAGCAGCCATTAATGTAGTAGAAAAGCAAATAGAAGAAAAATTATCACAATTAAATTCTTTGAAAGAAGAATTAGAAAAAGAGAGAGAGAACTATTCGGATGTAAATTATTTAGCAAATGAATTAGAAAATTGGGAGCAAAAATTTAATGAAGCAGATGATGATTTAAAAAAAGCAATGCTCTCAAGAGTAATTAATAAGGTTTATTTAGGGAAAAATGAAATAGAAATTGACCTGAATATATTGTTAGCAGATTACTTTGAAGGAAAATTTTTGGGGCCCGTTGATTAGAATGAAGGGCTGGCTACTTCAGCGGGAATAGCGGGACTACCGATACCGTAGAAACAAAGCGACGAGGAGGATTGGCACCCGATCGCGAAGCACGTCTCCTAGAATGGAAATTAACGGTTTTCACTAGTTAACTTTATTTTAAAACAAAAAAGACTGTAGACAAACTCGAATCTCTTAGATTAATTCTAAGGCTTAGGTTACAGAAACTAAGCCTTTTATTATTATTTTGTACTTACTAACACAATCATATTTGTTACAGCTACTATTTTAGTGACGTTCGTGTCACAGGAACATTCATACGAACTTATATATAGTTAGTCGTCTACTGAAAAAGTATCGTAACATTTTGTATTCTTTCCAATTTCAGAGTACTGACGTATCTGTTTATAAAGATTTTCACATTGTAGAGATTTAGTTGTTAAACCTATAAATTTTAAAAAATCGATTATTTTATATATTTGATTCCATAATTCAGGACCAAAAGAATTTGAGGTAACTGCATTAGATAAAAGACTAAAATACTTAATCATTGTTTGAATATACATATTATCCATAGTATCTTCTTTTAATAAATACAATTCGTTCATATAGAATTGCAGATTATTATTTTCACCATTCACAAGCTTTTTTTCAATTATATTAAACAACAAAATAGCTTTTTCATTACGATAACGCAAAATATTTGAGTGAGTTTGCATTTTCTTTTTTACTCTACCGTACACACTATCTATAAAATCACCTGATAAATGAGGAATTGTATTTATAAATAAAGTAATTTCATAATATCCCCAACTTTCACACCTCATTAAATAGTCAGCAATGACCGCCCGAGCCTTCTCATTTGTTTTATCTTGATTTAAATAATTTATTAATAACTCTATTAAAGAAACATAGTGATTATATTTTTCAAGCTGTGTTTTATTATATTTTTCAAAAGCTTCTGCCTGTAACTTAGATAAACTTTGGGTATCTTTTTTATAAAAAAGATTGATGTATCGGTTTATAAAGTAAAAATCAAGATTATTTTCTTCTTTATATGTCGCTTCATACTCTTCTAATGTTATATTTAAACGTTCTAATATTTGGAAAAACTTTGAGACAGTTGTATCACTTAATCCATTTTCAAAACGAATAGCTGCCTGTTTAGTTAATATAGATTTATATAGTTCAATAGATTTTATACCTTTTGAAAGACGAATATTTCTAATTGTTTCACCTATTGGTCCCATAAACCCCTACCTCCATTTTAACGTAACTAATTAGTTACCAAATATATAGTGCTAAGAAAAATATGTTACGTTAGTATAACCAAAAATAAAAGGAATGTAAATTTTTGGAATAAAAAGACTGGAGGTTATACTATGGTTGAGTTAATTGAGTTAATTACAATATTGTGGGATGTGGTTGGAGGTTAAATAAATATATAGGAGGAGATTTATAAATGAATAAGAAAATTTTAATTAGTAGTCTTTCAATTTTTATGATGACAACAGCATTATTAACTGATAATACTTCTGCCACTGACATAAATAACAAAAAAGAAAAACCTATTATAGAGGAAGTAAATAAAGAGAATATTGAAGATTCATATTTAACTACAAGTAATTGGGCAAGAAACATAGGAGTTAAAGCAGTTTTTGCAGCCTTAAATAAATCATCACAATATGTATTCAATAGAGATCCATCAATTAGTTATGGTTCGACTCGTGATACTGCAAGTTCCGGTACTATTCATTTTAATCAAGGAACACAGAATATTGCGAGTGTAAAGAAGAGTGTTGAAGTTGTAAAAAAGGGCCATCAAGTTGAACTTTGGGCTAATTCAAATAATTTACTTTATACAGGAAAAATAGTTGTTTTGTTAACAACACCTGGTGGAACAGATGTTATAAATAAAAGTGTAGGTCATAATCAATACTCATGGTATTCTGCAACAGGAACTGGGACTCATCAAGCTAGATACGTTACTAGCAATAAAGATTCTTGGAATTTATGGCAGGCATACTATCATTGGGGAGACTTGGCATCATCTTGTACTGGTTGTACGGAATATAGTGTACCAATTAAAAACTATTCCACATTTACCAATGATAATGGGGAAATTGTTACTTTTGAAAATATTGATGGAAAAATACATATAGTATCAGAAAATAGCAGAGAAAAAAATAATAGTCTTACAAAAACGAACTCATTATACACTTTTGAGGAATTATACCATGAGTTTTTTGATGAAAAGTTAGAACTTCTAACTGATGTAGCTAAGAATATAAAAGAGAATGATATAGTAATTTTGAAAGATAATATATCTTCTATTATGTATGATCATGTTAATAATGAAACTGAATTAATTTTTTATACAAAATTTGGGGAACAACCTATAAGATTTGCGGGTGATTTAACTAAGAAGTACAAAGCGGGGGATAAAATTAGTTTGAAATTTGTAGCACAAAAAATTTATCCTACTAAAGATTATATTAGTTTTAATTATAAGAAAGAAATTGAACAAAATGAAATTGCGCCTAATATCGAAGATTACATACTAGATTATTAGGAATACTTTTCCACCTACAATACTTTTTGTAGGTGGAAATATCTTTTATGGTATAATTCACAAAAATATTAAAAATATTTTTTTAGAAAAGGAGTTTAAAATGAAGAATAATATAAAGCATACTAGTTTATTTGTCGCATTTTTTTTTATTTATCTTTTATTTTTCATAACAGTTATTAATTATATTTTTTCTTTCTCATCAAATAGTTTAAATTTTGTTGTTTCTATTTTATTAATTATTTTTGTAGTGTTTATCACACAAATTACAGTTAAAAGAATTAGTAAAAAGTAGTTCGATGAGATAAAACATTATCAAATACCCTGCAAAATAAAAGTAGCTTCCATTCATATGAAATGCTAAATTATAAATAAATGTTCTAAATACTAATAACTCATTATTGGAATTTATCCATTTGACCAATTCTTAATTCTTTATTAGTTTTAATTTTACGGGTGCTATTTTTATTGATTGACCACTGCAGCCATCACCCCGCTTTTATATAAAACCGAAAATGTGCCCCTGACAAGTAGATACTTGTTTCATTCCGCCTTTTTAAGTAATTAATTCTCAAAGGTGAATCTGCATCAAATAAGGCATTAATTTCATTAGAATCACTAACAGTATTTACATATATCAATTTATACAAGTTTTAAAAGGTGGGTGCTGAAGTGCCCCCTCACAAGTAGATAGTAGAATTAATAAAAATATGTTACGCGGCTTAAACTCTGAATTCTGAGGGGCTTAAGCCGTTTAACCGTTTTTTTGATAACATTCTTGATTATAGAAATGCATGTAGTCAGTACAGGCTTCTTCAAATTTCACTTAAAAATGTACCCAAGTACAATGTCCCGCATGAGGCATCCTTTACACAATAATTTCATTCTTCTCTCACACGTATAAGTCATTTCGATTTGTTTCATATATTCAATCACGATGAATCAAAGGCTGCCGACCTCCTTCCAATGTCTGAATAGTTAAAATTATTATTTTAAATACTAAGTAATTATTTGGAATAATACTTCCTTGCCACACAGCAATGATTCACCACAATAAAGTTACTATGGTAGCATTATAAATAATGTTTTTTGTACCCATTAGCCTTTGCTTCAGGTACGGGTGATTATGTACAACTTTTCGAACCGACTGCAAGTATTTTTGAACAGCAAGGTATCGGAAAAATCGTCGCTTCATTCGGCGAAGAGCTTGGCGCCATTCCATATACGGTATTTATGGCGAAAGAAAGTACATTCTCTGAAAAAGAAATGATGGATAGCTTTACAAAGGCCCTTTATAAAGCACAAAAGTGGGTTTACGAAGCATCGAGTGCTGACGTGGCAAAAGCGATTGCTCCTTACTTTGAAGATACAGACCAAAAAATTATTGAGCAGGTTGTGACGCGTTACCGTGATCAGGATTCTTTTGCAAAAGATCCGATTATCGATGAAGAGGAATTCCAAAATCTACTTGATGTAATGACCGAAGCAGGCGTCCTGGAGTTTGAGCCGGCTTATAAAGATTTAGTAAACCGGTCATTTGCAGATGCGGTTGTGAAGTAAATGAGTTACTTGGAAGTAAAAAACGTTACCCATCATTTCTTTAAAGAACAGCAAGTCGCAACAGCTCTTGAAGATGTAAATTTTACAGTTAATTCAGGAGAATTTGTCTCCTTTTTAGGTCCGAGCGGCTGTGGGAAATCCACACTGCTCTCTTTACTGGCAGGCTTATTGAAACCAACAACCGGTTCGATTGATTTTGCTGAATCGGATGTTGAAATCGGCTATATGCTTCAGCAGGATTTTTTGTTCCCATGGAAAACAATCGAAGACAATGTCGCACTTGGTTTGAAACTGTTAAAAAAAGAAGAAGATCACTCGATTGTTGATGAATTGCTCGAACAATTCGAATTGGCCCATACGAAAAAGCTTTATCCGCCGCAGCTTTCAGGGGGAATGCGCCAACGTATTGCGCTTGCCCGTACACTCGCCGTGAAGCCAACATTACTTTTGCTTGATGAACCGTTTTCTGCACTCGATTTCCGATCCAAACTATCACTTGAAAACTTTGTATCGGATACATTGAAACAATTTTCAACGACTACTATTTTAGTAACGCATGATATTAGCGAAGCCATCGCGATGAGTGATAAAGTATTTATCTTTAGCCCTCGTCCGGGGACTATCGTGAAAAGCTTCATCATTCCACAGGAAGTTCGTGAACTGACACCATTCGAAGCAAGAAATGCCCCTGCTTTCCAAGTACTATTCCAGGAAATATGGAAGGAGCTTGATTCGGATGAATATTGAACAGCTGCAGCAGCAATATAATGAGAAACGGCGACGTGAAAAACGCAAAATTTTCTCTTTCCAATTACTGCTCCTTGTCGGTCTTCTTCTATTTTGGGAAATTACGACACATTTCCGCATACTGGATCCGCTCATTTTCAGTAGTCCACGTGCGGTTGGGAGCCTTTTTATCACAAAAATAACGGACGGCACCTTATTCCCGCATATTGCGATTACATTGTTCGAAACCGTTGTTGGCTTTATATTAGGGACTCTTCTTGGGACATTGCTTGCGATTTCCTTATGGTCTTCCAAAACATTTGCCAATGTAATGGACCCCTATCTTGTCGTATTAAATGCAATGCCTAAAGTAGCGATCGGACCGATGATTCTCGTTGTTTTCGGACCGAATATGCTTGCAGTTCTAGTAATGGGTGTGCTCATTTCAGTTATTATTTCGACCATCGTTATTTTTTCAGCTTTTCAGCAAGTAAACGAAAACTATATTAAGGTAATGCAGCTTTTCCGGGCATCCAAATATGAAACATTCCGGCATGTTATTCTTCCTGCCTCTACCCCGACGATTATCTCTACTTTAAAGGTGAATGTCGGCTTGTCATGGGTTGGGGTTATTGTCGGAGAGTTTTTAGTATCATCAAGCGGCCTTGGTTATCTTATTATTTCCGGGTTCCAAGTGTTTAACTTTACGTTAGTATTCTTGGCGCTTCTCATCATTATTGTATTGGCAACGATTATGTATAAAGGCGTTGAACTGATTGAACGAAAGGTATTGGAAAAGCAGTGATTAGTGAGTTGAAGAAGTCTCCGGGGCAAATTGAAAAACATCCATTTTCCTCTGGGGGGAGAAAAGTGGATGTTTTTGTTTTGTGTTTTATATAAAGGTTAATATCCTCATCAAAAGAACGGTTTAAGCTTCCCCATTGTCGGAAAGCAGAATTTATAATCCCGTTTTACCCATCCAACTCTACGCTCCGTTTGTTGCACATCGGCTTTAATCCTTTTATGCTAAAACAGTAGGAGGGAAACGAATGGATAATGAAAAAATTGGCCAATTAATTTATACATTGCGTAAGGGAAAAGGAATGACACAAAAACAAGTAGCCGATGCACTGTTTTTATCAGACCGCACCATTTCAAAATGGGAAAGAGGGATTGGATGTCCTGACATTACACTTCTCCCTCAGCTCGCTGCCCTCTTCGATATTCCAATAGAAAACTTACTGACAGGTGAAATAAAACAAAATGATTTTGTAGGAGGCAATATGAAAAATTCAAGCTATTATGTATGTCCAAGCTGTTCCAATATCGGTTTAGCAACAGGTAATTTTACAGTTTCGTGCTGCGGACGAAAATTGGAGCCATTAGCTGCTGTAAAAGCTACGGACGAACAAAAACTAAATGTGGAAGAGATTGATATGCAATGGTCCATTTCCGCAAACCACCCAATGACGAAAGACCATTACGTGTCATTTATCGCGCTGGCAACAGGTGATCAGATTCAATTGTACAAACAGTTCCCTGAATGGGCTTTGCAGGCGACAATTCCTCGTAAAAAACATGGGAAATTAATTTGGTTCGATACACGTGATGGATTATTTTATCAGTATATTTAATTCCTTAATAAACAGTCTCCAACTATTAGACAATAGCTAATAATTGGGACTGTTTTTGTTGAGTTTTTATATTTTTATACCAAATCAATAATCGCCTTCAACCCTCCATCCAAAAACGGAATCCCCTCTTCCCTTCCTTCAAGCATAATCGAGAAAATGTAGTCTCTCCCGCTTTTTCCTGTTACATAGCCTGATAATGTATTCACTTCATGAATATAGCCTGTTTTAGCGAATATTCGCTGTTGCAGTTCCGGCTCTAAAAAGCGGTCTTTTAATGTTCCGCCAACTAGTCTGTTTATATTCCCTCCAACTGGAAGTGATTCGTAAAAGTTCTGGAAATACGGTTCTTTTTGCAGCACATACAACAGCTCGGATATACCATTTGAGTGCAGACGGTTATGATGTGATAAGCCCGAACCATCAGCAAATTGCCACGTCGCAAAATCAATTTGCTGCTTTTCCAAATAAGCGCGCATTACTTTTAGGCCATGCTCGTAATCGCCTACTCCATGCTTTTGTTTCCCCATCGTTTTCAGAAAAATATCGGCGATGCTATTATTGCTTAATTTCATAAAAATTGAAAACATCTCCGCGATTGAGCGAGACTTATGCGTGTGTATTAGTTTTGCATGGTTTGGCGTTATGCCGCTATCAATGCTTTCTTCCTGTTCAAAACGGATGCCTGCATCTTTGCATAGTTCTTTGAAAAACAGCAGCGTGTTTTTCGTAGGGTCCTGGTGGGACACCCAAACTTTCGCCGTTTCTCCTTCCGGTATTTCACCTGTAATCATAATTTGACTTGTATTATTAATGCGGTAGATTTCCAATGTGTTTTCAGCACTTTTGTCTACTGATTTTGCTTCATTAGAAAGTTGCATACCACTTAAATGCGGGATGACGTTAAAACTCGGCTTTTCTCCGACATTCCCTGCAGTTGCTTCCACAATAATTGTGCTCGCATCAAAATCTTCATTCGGTGACATCGTAATGGGCGAAATACGGGCCCCGTAATAATGGGTTTCCCCTTCATCATCAACACCCGGTGGCAATGTATCACCCGAGAAATATGTATCATCCCCGATTAGCTTACCCTTCACCTGATGGATGCCTTTTTCCCTTAAAACTTCCGCAAAATGCTTAAGTGTTGCTTCATTTATTGTCGGATCACCGTAACCCTTCACGTAAATATCCCCGTTTAACGTATGGTCCTCAACATTTCCGTCGATAAAAATTTCTGTTTTAAATCGGTAGTCCAGTCCAAGCTCCGAAATTGCAGCTGCCCCTGTAAGAATTTTCATATTGGACGCAGGACGCATTAAACGATCCCCTCGGTATGTATAAAGAATCTCCCCAGAAGTCCGGTCACGCAGCGTAAAAGTGGCCTTATCTCCCCCTAAAATTGTTTCCACTATTTCGTCCAATTTCGTAATTGCATCGCCATTTAAGTTTTTCTCTTGAATCTCCTCCATACTAGCCCCCTAAATTGTTAGAATTTACTGTAAATTTATTCTAACAGAAATATTTAGTTACGGTTAGCAGGAATTGAAGCGGACGAGACTTTCTAATATAAATGAAATTGTTCTAATATCCCACTCAACTGCTCTAATAAAAACAGCACACACATAAAAAGCGCACTTCCAAAATGAAAGTGCGCTTTGAATCAAAAATTATTGGGCTGTATATCCACCATCAACTGTTAAGCTGTTGCCAGTCATGAATGAAGAATCGTCACTTGCCATAAATAATACAGCTTTTGCCATTTCTTCTGCTTGTCCAAGACGTTTCATTGGTGTCATTGAAGCTAATGCCTGTTTGCTTTCTTCCGGAATAATCGGTGTGTCAATGAAGCCTGGGCATAGTGAGTTCACACGAATATTCTGCTCTGCATATTCAAGTGCAAGTGAGCGTGTTAAGTTAATTACGCCACCTTTTGCCGCATTGTATGCTGCCGAACCAGGTGAACCAACCCATCCGTACATAGAAGCGGTATTGATAATTGAACCTCCGCCAGATTTCAACATTTCACGAATTGCTTCACGGGCTACTAGGAAAACACCATCTAAGTCAACATTGACTGTGTTGCGCCACTCCGAATATTCCAGTTCATGTGAAGGGAAAACGCGACCAATGCCTGCATTGTTAAATACTATGTCTACTTTGCCAAATGCTTCAATTGTCTGTTTGAATATATTTGCTACTTCTTCTTCACTTGTAATATTTGCTTTAACAAATAATGCGTCCGCGTTAAGCGCTTTCAATTCCGCTTCGAAAGCTTTACCTTTTTCTTCGTTTAAATCAACTAATACGACTTTAGCACCTTCAGAGACAAATAATTTTGCTGTAGCTGCACCAATACCTGATGCCCCACCTGTGATGACTGCTACTTTACCTTGTAATTTACCCATCTTTTATTCCTCCTAGTATATCGCTTTATTAAAAATGCACATATTTAAGTTAAATTAAATAAAATAACAGAAATAAGTGTCATTGTTCTACAATTTAATTTTAACAACTTCTATAAGTTCAACAATCATTAAAATATTGTAAAATGTATAATTAGTAGACACTTACTAATATTTTGTCTTTTTCAGATGGAGGAGTAACGATGGAAAATAACCAAATTGATACATCCAAGCGAAAAAATCGAACAAAAGAACATTTTAAATTAGCTTTAATTGAGCTTATTAAAAAGAAGGGTTACCATGCCATTACCGTAAAAGATATTGTCGATCAAGCATCATACAATCGCAGTACGTTTTATGTGCATTACCAGGATAAAATCCAACTGGCAGAAGAATTGCTTGAAACAATGCTTGCTGGTTTAGAAGAATCGGCCGGAAAACCGTACACTCCTGGTCAAAAAATATATACGACAAAATTAAGTGCCCCATCTTTTAATATTATTTCTTACATATATGATAACCGGAATTTTTTTGAACTCATTAAATACGACGATACATTAGCAGGCTTCCACATAAGATTTCCTCAAACAATATTAAAAATTTACGGGGAACAGTTCATATTTCAAACACTCAATAATATCCCAGTAAACATGGATTACTTTAAAAGATATACGGCTTATGGATTTTACGGGCTTATACAAAATTGGATTAACAGCAATTTCAAAGAATCCAAAGAAGATTTTATCGAAGAAGTCATTGCTTTATCTCAAACACATATTTATTCACTGAAGTTTGTGGGGAAACAAAACAAATAAAACTATTATAACCATGTGTCTGGGGCAAAAAGAAAAACTAACCCCGTCACAAGGTTAGTTTAAAAATATATTATATGTAAGCCATAAAGTTTATCTGTTTCAGATCAACACCTTCTTCATCTTTTTATTTTTATACATTTTCTGATCGGCTTTATTAAGCAGTTGTCTCATTACGCCATATGAAGAAGGTGAATATTCATATCCAATTGAAATGTGGATAGGCGAGAATGGTAAGGTGTTAGAAAATTCCCTCATTTTAGAGCATACATTTTCTATATATTGTTCAACTTCAAAGTTATCTTTATGCGGCATCAAAACTATGAATTCATCTCCGCCAACTCTTGCAACAATCATTTCTTCGTCTGCAAATTTTTTTAAGCAATCGGCTGTTGCAATAATTAACCGGTCTCCCATTTGATGGCCATATTCGTCATTAATTTCTTTCAAGTCATCTAAGTCTGCGACAATTACAGATATAGGGATTGCAATTTCATTAAATTCTTTCTTTTTCAATTGGAAATACTCTCTATTGTACAAACCTGTTAATCCATCATGAGTCGATTTGTATTCCAGCTGCTCCTGCAAAATATATTGACTATGTACGTTTCTGTACACGCCTTGCACTGCCATCACTTTCCCATCTTTGTAGACAGGTGTAGCATATTCTTCAAACCAAATGTATTCTCCTAAATGGTTTTTAAACCTTACTGTTATCGGTTTATCGAAATTAAGTGTTCCCAATTGTTTCTTCCTTAAAATATCGTGGTCATCAGGGTGAACAATATCAAAAATTTTATCCGGATTATTTAAATGTTTTTCCAGCGAATTTGGCCCTAAATTACTGTCTATACTTGGGCTTAAATAAAGATATTTTAGTTTCGGGTAAACTTCACAGTAATATAACATATCCCGGATGCCTTCAGTCGTTTCAATCATTGGTTTAAATAAATTTATTTTTTGTTGCAACTTCGCCTTTTCATTGTGCAGACGTATACATAATACGATGAGGCAAATTAATATACCTCCTACAACAATACTCATAAAAATGACCCGCTTTCAATTTAACTCTCCAATAGCCCCAATAGTATTATTTTACTATAATTATAATTTGATTGTATATATTAAATCCCCTAATAACAAGTACTTTTTGGTATTTTTCTGAAGAGTAAAATCACTATATTTCACCGTTAAAACACAACCCTTAAATAATAAAAACCGTACTCCCATTAAAACGGTAAGTACGGCTCAAATTTTTTAACCAATCCAATCCTCTTTCGGAATATCATTTGCTTCTTTCTTGCTATAGTATCGCCCTTTTGTCGCCAACCCTAAAATGACAGTCAGAATTGCTGCCATAAGTGCTGCGAAAAAGGCGGCAGTATTTTGCAGGAAAGTGCCCATATATCCGAGCGCTGCAATTGTACCGATTATAGTTGGGACAATTAAAGCAATGACACCAACCGGATTCCATTTAAACAGGTTTTCCTGTCTGGATTCGTAATAACGTGTGCCGATTTTCAGCCATTTTTTGAGCACGAGTGCTTCTGTTACGAGAACTGCTGCCCAGCTCATCAGTGCTACACCTTGGAATGTCATCGCAATTTGAAGATGATCGACAATACCACCAAGCATCAAGATCATCGCAATGACACCGCCTACTACTACCCAAAAACGGCGTCCTGGTGTAAAACCAAACATGTTTTCAAAAAAGTTCGAGAGGGAAAGTGAGCTGCTGTAAATATTCGTTATATTAATTCGAACCTGTGTCAGTACCGTGAATACGACACCACCGAGCCCTAATAATGTCACGATATAAACGCCGGGATTAGCTTCGGCGAATTTTACACCGAACCAAATGCCAAGGCCACCCATTACACCAAAACAGAAGATTTGCGGAATAAATCCGATAGCAATTGAACCGACTTTCAAATCTTTCGGTTTCAGGAATCGTGCATAATCCGAGGCAATTAAAGCCGTAAGTCCCATGATACCATGTTGTATTCCGATACATAACAGCAATGCCGTACCACCTATTTGAACACCCTCAGGCATATAGGTCCAGAAATTTCCGGAGTTAAGTGATGGGGTGTTGAAAGCAATGACAATGGCCGTAATGAGGAAGAACCCAAAAATAGGCAATGACCACTTTTGAAGTTTGTCCAATTGTTTAATGCCAAACCAGTTTAACGGAATTACTAAGGAACCAAAGAATACAATTAAAAGCCAGATCGGAATCGCCGGGAAGAATGCATGAACTGCAGCGACTAGAATCATTCCTTCAAATGCACAGTACATAATAAAGTTTGATGCGTAAATTAATGAGGTTAATGAGGCTCCGATATAACCGAATCCTCCGCGGGATAATAAGTTGACGTTCATGCCGGACTTTGCCGATAAATAAACTATGATGCTTCCAAGAATACCAGCGACAATGATGGCATAACCAGCTGAGATGAGCGCATTGACCGCTCCGAATTGTAGTGCCATGACGCTCCCCATCTGGAAATAGAAGATGGCAGTTGCGATGCCAAACGTTATATTTGTGATACTTAACCAGCCCATTTTGCGCTCTTCACGCGGAACTCGGTCAAAAGTATAGTCACTAGTTGCTTCTTCTTGATATAAGTTTCGTTCTCTTAAATTTTGATCTGCAGTAATCTCAGATCTCATTCAATCAAATCCTTTCTGTACTTATACTTCTTTTGTTTCAAAGGAACTTTTATTAGAGGTGGATAGATCTTTTTAAGGGAAAGGGCGGTTACGGTAAATCATCTGCAATTGATCCCTTCAATTCAGAAACAAAAAAAGAAATGATTTTTTTACCGCGCAGACAGTCGTGAACGTAAGTTAAATAGCTCCATTAAATATTTTAACATAATTTAACGCAATTATTTGCTTTCTCAGTCTAAGTCGTTCTTTAGTCCCGCAATAACTCCACCCTTTTCCAGATAATAAAAAAAGCTCGAAAAACATAAAATTTCCTTGTTTTACGAGTACTTATTATAGCCAATATGACCATCTGTTTATTCTACCTATTCTTTTACACTTACCGCAAAATGACTGTTTGGAGTTATTGGTTTCTAAGTTTATAGATGCATTTATAGCATCCCGGTAAGAGTATAATTTTCCTAACACAATATTATTCGTTATTGTTAGCCTGCTAATGGTTCCGTCGTCTTTCCTACTCACCTAGCAATGCATAAAACTGATAGCCCATATACAGCGCCATAATCCAAATGATGACTGCCGATATTTTATTAAGGAAATTGAGGAATTTCCCGTTCCCGTCAATTTGTCCAATCTTTCTCCCGACAATGGCAAGCGACAGAAACCAAATCCATGATACAGCTATACAGGCCAAAGTAAACATCCATTTCTCATACCCTGTATAAGCTAATGAACTTGTTCCGATTACCCCAATTGTATCCAAAATAGCATGAGGGTTAAGTAGCGACACGGATGCAGCGAATGTTATTTGGCGTCTAGCAGAAAATCCTTTTTCTTCCCGCTTTGCATTTATCGCAGTATCGTCTTTCCAGATTACCCACCCCATATAGGCCAAGAAAAAGAACCCTACTAAAAACAGAGATATTTTTAACCATCCAAAACTAAAAACAATTACCGATACTCCCGCTACCGCTAAATAAATTAAAATCGTATCACAGATGCCTGCTGTTACAATGGCAGGCAGTGCTTTTGTAAATTTCCGTTGTGTAGCGCCTTGATTAAAAATAAACACATTTTGAACACCTAATGGCAAAATTAAGCCAAATGCCAATAGGATGCCATGAATTAATGGTTGCACGTTCATTCCTCCTATTTCCATTATTTAAGAATAACGTTGAAGGAATGATTTGTCTCCATCTATTGAAAAGATTCGGTGGGATACTCCGTGAAGAAATTGCCTGCCGTTTTTATGAGTATCTTGACTTACCATTAATCGATAAATTAATGTAGTAAATAGAACATGATAGGCGATAAAGTTCGCCCTTAACCGCCTATAGACGAATGACTCCTGTCAGTTTAGTAAACTGGCGGGAGTCTGTTTTTATTTAAAGGAGGTTACTGAAATTGCAATTTTTTTTAATAGGAATCGGCGGTGCAGTTGGAGCAGCATTACGATATAGCGTATCCCTGCTTTTTTTAACAAATGAGACAGCTGCCTTCCCTTTTGCAACAGTTGCAGTGAATTTGGCAGGCTGCTTTATTTTAGGGGCGCTCTCTTCCGGTCTTGAACTAAAAATATTTATAAACCCTGACTATTTATCAGCACTTAAAACCGGGTTAATTGGTTCATTTACAACATTCTCCACATTCAGTGTCGAAGTTATCCAACTGCTGCAGCATCACTTTTATTTTTCCGCCATCCTCTATATTTTCATTAGTGCCATCTTCGGATTGATTTTCGTTGCGCTTGGCATGAAAATCGGAAAAAGCCTTTCGGAAAGGGTGGAACCGGTATGATAAATTTCTTGTTAGTGGCCGTTGGTGGATTTTTCGGAGCCATTTTCCGCGCTGTTATTTCTAAGCGGCTCAATCATACAAGCCAATTTGTTCATTTAGGAACTTTTACGGTAAATATGCTCGGCTCGTTTGCGTTGGGATTTTTGGTTAATATTCATCTTTATACAAATGCAAATCTAATTTTTGGTATCGGATTTTTAGGTGCGTTTACTACTTTCTCAACTTTTAAATTGGAAAGTGTGACACTCATCGGTTCAAAACAATGGAAGCAGTTTCTACTCTATTCTATCCTCACCTATACGGTCGGACTGTCCATTGCTTTTGCCGGCTTTTGGATGGCAAAAATGTATGTATCATAGTGTTTTACCCCACCTCTAATCATGATTTATTGTCAACCTGTCATGTTTATAAACAAATGACACGGGTAAATTTACATTGTGCAACATTCAGATGAGGAGGATGATAGAAATGGTAAAACATATTGTGGGGTATTATGATACAGAAGCAGAAGCGATTGATGCAATTGAGGATTTAAAACGACAAGGTTACCGTACTGAAGATATTTCAGTTATCAGTAAAAGCCAATCGGATGTTGATACAATTTCCGATGAAACAGGTGCAAACGTTGCAGAAGGTGCAGCTACAGGCGCGGCTGCTGGCGGGGCATTAGGCGGAATTGGTGGCGTGCTTGCAGGTCTTGGCGCATTGGTGATTCCAGGAATTGGACCTATTGTCGGTGCGGGTCCAATTGTTGCAGGTATTACAGGCGCGGCTGCTGGTGCAGGTGTCGGCGGTTTGACTGGCGCTCTTATCGGAATGGGGATTCCAGAAGATGAGGCGACACGCTACAACGAACAATTTGAGTCTGGCAAAATTTTAATTATGGTAGATGAAGACACACGAGGTCCACTACGTGATTCTACACTTTTATAATACAACTACAGAAAGTCATTCCTGACGCGTCAGGATAGCTTTCTTTTTTTGTTCCTGCAGGAAGTAGATTTGCCCCTCCCCTGTTTCCTCATGTTTACAAATATCCCTCCAGGGTAAATTTCAATATACGAAAAGAGTTTTGAGAGGATGAGGGAAATGGCAAAACATGTTGTAGGATATTATGATACAGAAGCAGAGGCAATTGAAGCAATCGAGGATTTACAGCGACAAGGATACAGTTCTCAGGATATTTCAATCATCAGTAAAAACGTATCGGATGTAGATGCAATCTCCAATGAAACCGGTGCAAATGCTATGGAAGGTGCCGTTACCGGTGTTGCTGCCGGAGGAACATTAGGCGGACTCGGTGGTGTTATTGTCGGACTTGGTGCACTTGCGATTCCAGGTATCGGCCCTATCGTTGCTGCCGGACCAATCGCTGCAGGGTTAACTGGAGTAGCAACCGGAGTAATGGTCGGCGGAATCGTCGGGGCATTAATCGGAATGGGGATTCCGGAAGACGAGGCAGAGCGCTACAACGAACAATTCGAAGCCGGCAAGATTCTAATCATGGTGGCAGAAGATAAACGCGGTTCAGGCACCATTTCATAAATATAATAAATTTGGCCATCCTATAAATCGGGATGGCTTTCCTGCTTTTATACAGTATTAAGGAAGAATTTTCACTGTACCCTATCAGTAGGTGAGCGCAAAAATTCATGGTATATTATTGAAGTTGCACTATTAAGTGTTATTTTACAAATGGAGGTTTTACGATGCTCAAAAATTTGCACGATACAACAACATTAAATAACGGTGTTAAAATGCCTTGGTTAGGACTCGGTACATATTTAGTCGAAGAAGGACCTGAACTGCTTAACGCGGTGAAATTTGCCATTAAACACGGTTACCGCAGTATCGATACAGCTGCCGTTTATCAAAATGAAGAGGGCGTCGGCGAAGCGATTCGTGAATCAATGAAAGAAACAGGTATTTCAAGAGAAGAACTATTCATCACTTCTAAAGTGTGGAATACAGATTTAGGCTATGAAGAAACACTTGCTGCCTATGAAACAAGCTTAAAGAAATTAGGTCTTGAATACTTGGACTTATATCTTATTCACTGGGCAGTTGTAGATAAATATAAAGACGCATGGCGCGCGATGGAAACACTTTATAAAGAAGGTAAAGTGAAAGCGATCGGCGTTTGTAACTTCCAGGTTCATCATTTAGAAGACTTGATGAAAGATGCGGAAATCAAGCCGATGATCAATCAGGTGGAATACCACCCTCGCTTAGCTCAATCAGAAGTAAAAGCTTTCTGTGAAAACAATGATATTCAGTTTGAGGCATGGTCTCCGTTAATGCAGGCAAAATTATTGGACAACCCTCTATTAAACGAATTGGCTGCAAAATATAATAAAACGGTTTCCCAAGTCATTTTAAGATGGGATCTGCAGAATGGTGTTGTAACGATTCCAAAATCTACGAAAGAACATCGCATTGTAGAAAATGCCGATATTTTTGATTTTGAATTGACTACTGAAGATATGGAACAGATTAATGGTCTTAATCAAGATTTACGTATTGGGCCGGATCCTGATCACTTCAGTTTTTAATTTAACTCCATTCAAAAAGCTGCCCTCGTCTTATTCCGAGGACAGCTTTATGACTGAATAACATATACTTGAAATTTTTTTCGAAAACAAGTAAACTATCAAAGTGCTCATTTATCCAAGTTAATAGTAACTGTATAACCTCAAGGATATGGCTTGAGGGTCTCTACCAGGAACCATAAAATCCTGATTACAGAAAATGATTTTTTTCATTTTTTGTAATCAGGATTTTTTTATTTTTCTCAAGAAAGGAAGTTAGACATACTATGAATTTCAAAGTTTTAATACTCGCATTATCCACGGTTGCGGTTGGATTGGTGGAATTAATCGTTGGAGGCATTCTCCCGATTATCGCAACTGATATGGATATTTCAATAAGCACTGCCGGACAGCTGATTACCGTATTTGCTCTTATTTATGCAATCGCCGGTCCAGTGTTACTCGTTTTAACGAGCAAAGTTGAACGGAAAAAGTTATATCTTATTTCGTTGTTTATTTTCTTCATCAGTAACATCATGATGTATTTCAGTGTGTCATTCACATTTATGATGGCTGCACGTATTTTAAGTGCGATGAGTACATCACTGATTACCGTACTTTCTTTAATCATCGCTGCAAAAGTTGTTTCACCCGCGCATCGTGCGAAGGCGCTTGGTTTCATTTATATGGGGATTAGTTCTTCGCTCGTATTAGGTGTACCGCTTGGCATTTTAATTTCCGATTATTTCGGATGGCGTGTAATTTTCCTAGGCATTGCGATTTTATCGGTAGGCTCATTTATCCTTATTTCAATCTTCTTAGAGAAGGTTCCAGGGGAAATGTCAATTCCACTTTCACAGCAACTAAAGACGGTTGCAAGCTCCAAAATCGGAAGTGCCCATCTTGCAACAATGTTTATGCTGGCAGGACACTATACGATGTATGCGTACTTCACACCGTTTCTGGAAACTGAATTAAGTCTGAATTCCAGCTGGATCAGTCTTTGCTATCTATTATTCGGGATTGCTGCAGTAAGTGGCGGGGCATTTGGCGGAACACTTTCGGATAAAATCGGCGCACCGAAAAGTATTATTTTCGTTATTGTTTCATTTGCAGTCGTGCTATTCATCCTGCCATTCACGACTTTCTCGCTTATTATCTTCATACCAATTATGATGATTTGGGCAGCGCTAAGCTGGAGTTTATCACCACCACAGCAAAGCTACTTGATTCAGACAGATCCTGCTACATCCGATATTCAGCAAAGCTTTAATAACTCAGCTTTACAGATCGGGATTTCTATGGGGTCAGCCTTTGGTGGTATTGTCATCAATCAAACTTCTACAATCTCACACGCTGCTTGGTACGGTGGCGCACTTGTACTCATTGCGTTGGCATGCGCAGTCTTTTCTTTAACGAGAAAAACAACCGGAAGAGAAGAAAAAATTTCTACTTCGACTGTCCATCATTCGAATATTTAAAGTTAAAACAATATCCGGTGATATACCGGGTGTTGTTTTTTCTTTTTATAGTTAAAAAATGTATATTGTGTTATGATAAGCAAGCCTATCACACTCTCGAATAAATCTAAATTATTGGAGAAAAAACTAATGGAAAATCTTAATTTAATGCTTGAAAAACACAGTCATCTGGAAAGCGAACGTCTTTTTTTACGTCCGATTTCAATTGAAGATACTGAAGATATGTACGAATATACAGCGGATGAAGAAACAACGAAATTTCTTTATCATGCACACAAAGATTTAGAACAAACAAAGAAAATGATTGAGAATTATTTTCTGAAAGAACCTGCCGGGAAGTACGCGATCGTATTAAAAGAAAGCAATAAAATGATCGGTGCGATTGAATTCCGTGTCCATGAATGGAATAAAAGCGGCGAACTTGGTTTTACATTGAACCGCAGTTTCTGGGGAAAAGGCTATATATCAGAAGCAAGCAAAGTTGTATTGGATCTAGCCTTCAACATCCTTGGCCTAGAACGAGTATTTGCGGAGTCTCACGTTCAAAATGCTGCTTCCGCTAAAGTAATGGAGCGTTTAGGGATGACCCACGAAGGAACAATGCGAAAAAATCACATGATTAAAGGTACTCTTGTAGATAGTGTTTATTATTCTATTTTAAAAGAGGAGTTCCAGCAGGCTTAATTAATAATCTAGATCAATAAAATAAAGCCCTTCATTCTGATTCAGAGTGAAGGGCTTTTCCTATTCAATCGTTTCTCGCATTATGAATTAGAAAGGATTAGTATTCATTAATGTAGCGTTTTTGATATACATGCGGTTATTCAGCTTCAATTGCGCAATAATATATTCTGCAATATCTTCAGGGTGCATATATTGATCTCTTTTTTCATCCGGCACTAAGTTCAGTGCATCCGCCAAATCTGTTGCAATTGTACTTGGTGCTAATGCAGTTACGCGAATATTGTTGCGGCGTACTTCCGCTGCTAACGACTCTGTTAAGCCGATGACACCGAATTTAGAAGCGCTGTATGCACTTGATGTTGCTGCACCGTTTAAACCGTTTGTAGATGAGATATTGATAACATCACCTGCATTTTTTTCGATTAATTGCGGTACAATTGTGTGCGATACATAAAAAGTACCCATTACATTGATATCGACAATTTCCTTAAATTCTGCAGGGTCCATATCAACGAGCTTATCAAACTTTCCTACGCCCGCATTGTTAACTAAAATATCTGTTAATCCCAACTCTTCTTTTAGATGGGCAGCAGCTTTTTGCACTTGTTCCAAGTTCGAAACATCCGCCACTGCATAGGCAGCTTTAACACCATGGCTTTCGATTTCTTTTGCCACTTGCTGCAATGCATCTTCTGAACGTGCAATGATCCCTACGTTCACACCCTCTTTTGCTAATGCTACCGCTACCGCTTTACCGATTCCGCGTGCAGCACCTGTTACAACCGCTACTTTACCTTGTAATGACTGACCCAATTTCATCGTCTCCTTTAAACACATTATTCCAATGAAATTTTAACATATTGAACTTTCATACGTCTTATTTTGCGTTCGGATAATGGTTAGATTTACTACTTTCATTACCACGATTAGATAAATCTAAAATATTTTCAATTCGCCCTCTGTTATAACGTTGCGTTAAAATAAAGGGCAGATTGGCGAAAAGTGCATAGAAGATGTTAATCCACCCTGCCCAAACCGGATTCCACAGGAAAAAAAGGGGCGCCGGCAAAATAAGCAGCCAATGTGTCATCTCCGCTCTTTTGGTTTCTGCGGCAAAGACGAGTAGATCTTCCCGCTTCGTACCATGTAAGTGGCTTTTATTGTAACTTTTCTTTGCAATCGATGACCCATCGATTAAGTGCTTTTTCCATTTCTTCACTAAGAAAAGTCGATTCCAAATCTCCCCGTGCTGCTCCCACTTTGCAATACGGAAAAATACAATATCCTTTAGAAAAATGCGTAAAGGAATTTTGAAGCAAAGAACCGATATCGAAAAATGAAGAACGAGCCATGCTGCTATGTTAACAACGAGAAGCCAAACTGCATTAATAACTGTCATACCTCTCTCCTATTACACTTTGATTTTTCTGCCTCTCCACATTACCGAATGCAATACATGCGTACGGTATAATGAGTACAAAAATACTGCTGTAAAAAATAAAACAAAAATCGGATAGATCAAGAAAACCATTAGGTGGAAATTCCCTGCTCTTCTCGCAAGAAAATACAAATGCCCACCATATAATAAATAGACAACAATACTGCTGAAGAGCGCTACAGATGAATCCGTTAAAATGGCGAGTAATGGCGCCAATGCAGCCAGAATCACACCAAAAATCCAAAGCTGAATGAGCAGCATGACAGATTTATGAGTGGATTGCGATGCTGTTGCCAGATTTTTCGTCCAGCCTTCCATCAACTGCTTCGGCCCCTCTTCATACATCCGCATATTAATAATCCCTTTCCCGGCATAATTGGTTACCGGTAAATCTTTCGCCAAAAAAACATCACTTAGCGCAAAGTCATCCATAATGGATTCCTCCGCAGCTTCATGCCCTCCAGTTGTAATATAGCTCTCCTTATCACAAAGAATACATGGTCCAAAAGATCCTGCCGTTGCAAACTTGTCTTTCCAGAAAGTAAATACATTCATTCCTGTCAGCACAATAATATTAAAGATTACCGATAAATTTTCATATCGTTTTACAATACGATGATATGGTTGAATGGATAATATTCCTTTACTGTCTTGTTTGCTAAAGCTGTCTACAATCCGCTCAAGACTGTCCTCAGCGGCAAGCTGTACATCTGCATCCAAAAACAGCAGCAACTCTCCATTTGCAGATTGCGCCCCATATGCACAAGCATTGGATTTACCCGGACTCATCCCGCCTACTTGTTTACTTTTTAAAACCTTTGCTCCGTATGATAATGCGACTTCGGCCGTATGATCCTTAGATCCATCATCGACTACAATTATTTCAAAATTATTCCAATTCTGCATCTGAAGCGACTTAAGTAATGGCGGCAAGCGAAGCGCTTCATTTCTTGCTGGTATGATAATCGATAATGAAGGCAATGGTTGATTACCCTCTATTGCCGGCGGTTTTCTTGTAGACCAAAACATCAGCACACCACATAATAAGCCGAGTAAGGATAGTATTTGCACAACCAAATACAAAGTTTCCATTCATCATGTTCCTTCCTTTTGTATTTGCCTTCTAGCTCGTACTACTTACTTCTTCCTATCTTGTTCGATCAGTTTCTTCGCCACCTGCTGTCCGCTAAGTGTAACCATTGGCATACCACCACCAGGATTTACAGTTCCTCCGACGAAATATAAATTGTCATAGCGTTCACTTTGCTTCGGGTGTTTAAATCCTTTATTCATTTTCTTATCGGATACAGTCCCGTAAATCGCTCCTCGGTCTGAAGAATACGTTCGTTCAATATCATGAGGTGTCCACATATCTTTTGTGACAATACTTTCTCTAAGATTGTCTAATCCCATGTTTTCCAGCTTGATTAATACCTTCTCCGCAAACTCGGTGTACTGCTGCCTAGTTAAAGGCTTTTCTTGAAGATGTGGAATATGCGGGAGAATTTTAAGATTTTCATGACCCGGCAATGCTTGTTTTGGATCTGTTTTATTCACATTCACTAAATAAATGACCGGATCATCAGGAAGTTGGTGCTTATCAAAGATCAGATTCATTTGCTTTTTCGTATTTTTAGAGAAAAAGAAATTATGGTGGGCCAGTTGAGGGTAACTGTTTTTAACCCCTAAATGTAAAACAAGACCTGAGCTTGCGGGTTCGAATTTTTCATCTAATTTATCGGTATAACTTTCTTTTTCCTCGGTCAACTGTTTATATGTCGGGATGACTTCCATATTGGAAACAAAATAATCAGCAGTCAGTTTCGTACCATCATCTGTGTAAGCTGCCGTAATCATTCGTTTGTTTTTATCCAACTTTACGATCTTTTTCCCGAGATGGAATGTCACACCGATTTCTTCAGCTAGCTTCACTAAAGCATTTGCCAAATTGTGCATTCCGCCAGGCACATACCAGACCCCTTGGGCGTGCTGCATATAAATCATCATATTAAGGACAGCCGGCGCATGATAGGCCGAAGATCCGACATATTTTACAATATAACTTAGCATATCCCGGAATTGCGGGTTCTTAATTCTTTTATCGATCGCCTCAAACATTGTCGACGATAAATCAAATCTCCTTAATGATTGAAACGCACCGTGAAATTGAAGCACTTCCTTCAGATTATCTAATCCTTGATTAAAATAACCTTCCTCCGTGATCTCATATAGATCCTTAGAATATTCAAGTAATTTCTTGTATTGTTTAATATCTTTTTTCGTCAGCGACGGATTCAAATTTTCCATATCGTACAGATCTTCATGTAAATCAAGTGTATTACCATCAGGGAAAAATGAACGCCACTGATGGCTCAATCGCTGAATCTTCACATAATCACTCATTTTTTTTCCGCTTTGCTGAAATAACGTTTCGAATATGTGAGGCATCGTTAGTATGGATGGTCCTAAATCAAAACCGAAACCATCCTGTTCTAAACGGTTCAGCTTTCCGCCGAGATGTTTGTTCTGTTCATATATATCAACATCGTACCCTTTTTGCTGGAGCGAAATGGCTGCAGATAAACCGCCAAGCCCTCCGCCTATTACAACCACTTTTTTCTTACCTGACATATTGTCTCCCCCTCTAATTGCTTTTTATTTAAACTCTCATCTGTTCTAGCCGTTCCTTAGCCACAAAGTTTCTTTTCGTTAAGCAGTCATACTGATTTTCCCGAACCACATTTAAAATCTCCCGGTAAACAGTTGCTGCCGTCATAAGCGGTGCTTTACTATCGTCATCATAATTCATAAGGTGATTTGAAAATATATCATATAAAGTTTCGGCCCGTACCGCCAAATGTTCCCAAAGATTGATAAACGATTCATCAATTAAGTATTGATTCAGCTTTTCTTCGCCATATCCGAAGCGTAACCGTTCCATCTCGGGAAGGTAAATACGGTTCTTTTCATGAAAATCTTCACCTATATCCCGTAATATATTCGTAATCTGCATCGCAATACCGAGATCAACCGCAGTCTTTTTAAGATGTTGGTGACTTTCCGTTGCAATAATCGGAAGAAGCATCAACCCGACAGAGCCGGCCACATAATAGCTGTACTCTTCTAATTGTTGGAGTGTTTTTGGTGAAGAAAAATCAATATCCATCTCTTGTCCCGTCAATTGATCATAAAAAGGCTGAATATCCATTTCAAATGTATTAAATACATGTCGCAGCGCTCTCCATAATGGATGATCTCGTTCTTCATGGCGGCTGAAAAGATCGAGCTCATGGCGTAATTGATTGATAGCCGCGCTCTTAACTGCAGCAATTGGATTTTCGTCCACACTATCATCAGCTAATCTGCAAAATGCATATATGGCATAGACCGCATACCTCTTTTCCGCAGGAAGTCCTGAAAATGCAAAATAAAAGCTTTTGGAATGCTTTTTAATAATATTTTCGCAGTATAGTAAATCCTCGTTCAATTGTTGCTGTATCATATCAATCTCCCCTTTTGTAAAATAGTTTAATAGTCAAACTGAATCCCTTGATCATCTGATATGAGTTCCTGAGCAGCTATTTTAGCGGAGAGAAGAACGATCGGCACACCTGCACCGGGATGCGTACTGCTTCCCGTAAAGTATAGGTTTTCGCAATGGGTTGCTTTACTTTGCGGGCGCATATGATTACTCTGTCTCAACGTTGGCTGCAAACCGAATGTTGCGCCGTTGTAGGCATTGAACCGCTGTTTGAAATCCAATGGTGTTGTGTACGATTCCCAGACAATTTCTTCTTCCAGATTTTCTAATCCTTTTATTTTTTTCATTTCACGAATTAAGTAATCCCGGTAGTATTGAATGGTTTCATCATTCCACTCATATTTCGCCGTTGAAAGTTCGGATACCGGCAGCAATACATAAATGGCTTCCTTTCCTTCCGGTGCCATCGACGGGTCGGCTTTAGACGGAATATGAATGTAAAATGCGCCGTCCTGAAGTCTTTCCCCTGAAAAAATATCGTTTATATTTTTCTTCATCTCACTTTTGAAGACAAAGTTATGCACGCCTTCTATCTGGTCGTATTTGCGGTTCGTCCCTAAATAAAGCAGGAAGCATGAGCAGGAATATTTCATCGCATCGATTTTTTCATCGGTGTATTTCCCCTTTGCCTTTTTATCTTGAACGAGCTCCTTCATTGCATATGGGAAGTCGGCATTACACATAACGTAATCTGCCTCTTCTTTTCTGCCATTTACATAAATTCCATCGGCACGACCGGACTCGCTGGAAATTTTCTCGACATTGGCATTGTAGTGGATTTTACCACCGAGTTCATAAAACAGTTTTTCCATCGATGTCGCCATTGTGTGCATCCCGCCTTTGATAAACCAAACCCCGTACAGAAATTCAATCATAGGAATAATGGAATACAGTGATGGTCCGTTGTATGGGGAGATACCTATGTACAATGTTTGAAAACTAAGCATATTTTTAATTCGTTCATCTTTTATATATTTACCAATAAAATGATCGGCACTATCGAAGGTTTTTAATTTTAAAGTTTGCTTAATCATAAATGGATTGTAGAAGTCTTTAAATTTGCGGAAAGGCCGTTGGATAAAATAATTCTTTGCGATGATAAAGCGTTTATATATTTCCTGTAAGTAATCCAGAAAACCTTGTGCATCATCAGGGTTTATACTTTCCAGTGTTTTCATCATTTCGGTTAAATCAGACGAACCTTTATAAGGTCGATCCATCTCGTCTTTAAAATACACTTGAAACATTGGATCAAGTTTCTCCATTGGTATGTATTCATCAGGGTCCCGGCCGCATAATTCGAAAATCTCTCTGTATAATTCAGGCATCATCACAATGGTCGGTCCTAAATCAAATTTAAAACCATCCTTTTCAATACGATGCATTTTCCCACCCGGCATTCCTTCCTTTTCAAACAGTTCCACTTCGTAACCCGCTTGCTGTAGACGAATTGCACTTGCCATGCCGGCTACACCAGCACCAATAACAATGACCTTTTTTTTCATATTTGCGCTCCCCTATAAATTATTTAAATGATGATATTCGCTCTTTTTCATATGTAGATTTCTTCTCATCGTTCAACGTTGTACAAAATAAATATTTGTATAACCTTTTATTTTCAATTTTTTTACTTTTCCTCTAAAACGTTTACCCTTTATGCTTTGCTTTCAATCCTAATATTTAAGTTACTTTTTCAGTTTTATTGTTCAATTTTTAAATTTCCATTCATTTACGATTCCCGTTGAGTTTCACTAGGTTTGTATAATGTTTTTAGTGGAAATCCAGCAACACAATAAAAAAGACACTAATTCAAATTGAATTGTGTCTTACAGATTGTTATTTTAATTTTACTTCGACAAATTTCTATATAAGTTTGCTTACATGTAAAAACTATAGGCATTACATAACACTGCTTTTACAGCGTTGCCTATACGCAATGTATTGTTTGGATATGTTCAATATTTACATATGTCCGTTTCTCTTTTGCTGTTATCAGCTCGAGCATCTTACCGTTAATACTTTTTACTTTCCCGATATGATGCATTTTCTCCCCCATATTTAACACGATCAGCTTATTCAATAGTACCGCCAGCTGTTGTAAAGCGCCCACTGTTTCAAAACTTTACATTAACGGCATTTAACCCGAGCGTAGTAAATTGCCTTTTAGTAAAGAGGTAACTATGAGTTTTTCATAATTAAACCGCTATATACTTTATGAAAACGGTGGGAATAAGGTTAAAAATAATTGCTGAGAAATTTCAAAAATAAGGAATGCTGCATTAAAAAACAATTACAAAACAAAAAACCAACCCCACGCAGCTTTCGCTTTGTGGAGTTGGTTTTAAATTACGGAAAAGTTGCCTTTCATTTTTCAAAAAACGGTCATTAAAAGTTATTGAAATAAGTTTAATTTTAAACTATTACTAACTATTACTTTGTAATTTCAAAATAATCTTGAGATAATATTTTATGTTTTGCCCAGACAACGTTTCCATACTTATCAACAGTAAACAGATAAATTTTATGCCCTGTTTTAAATACATCCGTTGTTCTAATTAAACCTGTTTCCAACTCTAATACTTGACTCTTACCTGCGTTACCATTAATTAAATCCGAACCATAAATATAAATTGGACTACTTGAAGAAACATTATTTGTTCTTACTGCATTCATCACTTCTTCAGCAGTCGGCTTAACTATGGTTGTTCCAAGTACAACAGCATAATAATATCGCTGAATTAGACCTAAATCTACATCGAAGTCTACGGATAGACTTAGCTTTTTAGAACTTGTTTCTGTGACTGCGTCTAACACATATGGTGTCTTTAACTGTGCAACTGACATTTGATTAATAATTGATGTTGGATAAATATATGTTCCAATCTTCGTAGTGTCAAATCCATTTTGATTTTTATAATCATAAATAGTTGCTCCTAGAGCATCTTCTTTCATCTTCACTCGGAATGTTTGCGCAGCTGCAGCTGCATTTTTTGGACGAATTATTAATTTAGATTCGCTCGTAGTATTAGTACCTACTGAATAATTTACAAATTCATAATCGGCAATGTTTGCACCTTCAAATTCAAAAATTGATGATAAATCAAATGAACCACTTGACGGTATTATTGTCTTATTATAGTTTGTTAGGCCATCTTTATCAAAATGACGCATAATCGCCTCATTAAATGTAATTGTAAATGTTGTTTCATTAAATGAAGAGTTAAAAGTATTACTATTTCTAGTAATTAAACCGTCATTTTTAATATAAGGCTTCGTCCCATCCGTATAGAATGTTGCCTGCATAGGATCCCCTTTAGGTTCATCCGTTGCCTGACTATCGGCTGAACTGCGTTGCAATAACGTGAAGTTACCGATGGAATCTACAACTCCTACATAGATACCGTATTCTTCATGCTCTGTTAAATTCAAGTTAGTCGGTATAAAATTATAAGTACCAGGACCTGTCGACTGACCAATATCTCTTGCTCCTAAGTTTTTAAACGTATCAAATAACCCTGGAGCATTTGGTGTCGTCGCCAACACGGTTGCTAAATCTTTTAGTTTTCCTGAAGCATCGAAGTAATCCGTGTTCAACTGGTATTCTTCTTTACCGTTTACGATCCTTTTAATATATTTACGAACAGGTAATGCGAAGAAGTTCGCCTTCTCATCCACATTCGCCGTTACTCGGATTCTGTTGTCCGTTCCTTCGACATTTTCAACTTTAAAGCCGGATACGAGCGGTGGTTTTGAATCATCAATTAATGGTCTGCTTTCAATTTTTGAAAGTTGTCCAGAACGATCCTTCAACACCATATAGATTTTATAGCTTTTAAACGGATTAAGCTTTGGCGGTGTCGGCTTTGTCACATTAAATTTAAATGTACCAAGCGTTGCCGGATTTTGGCCATCCGCAATATAATCGTCATTTGTACCTGCTGGTGTCTTTGTCTGGAACTTTCCTTTTACTATATTCGGATCTGTTGAAAATTCATCGACGAAATGACGATTTGTAATGCCGCGCTCCGCAATTACTTCATCATAATCGGATGGTAAGATCATGTAATAGTACGTACCTGCTTTGTTTGTATTAACTTCGATTTCATATTGGGAAGGACCTGTCACGACATTTCTTATTTGAATTGTCGGACGTAATGCGTCTGAATGGTTATATTGAGCATAGTTGCGTGGTTCCATTCCTACCGGTACTACATCCTTATTTTCAAATTCATTTTCCGCTAAATCTTTTACCCCTTTTAAAATCGTAGCGACAATTGTATCGCCATTTACTAAGGAGCTGACAGAAGGAATCGTTAAACGAATTCGCTTGTTCGCATATTGAACTTCGACAGGCTTCATTTCTTTATGCCCGGAAATATTGACAATTCCTGTACCGGATAATAAATAGTTATCCGGATTTTCAGCCGTTTCCTTATCGAGTTCTTCGCTCACTGTAATATAGAAATATCCTTTTTCCTTATCTGCCAATTGTAGCTCTGGTGGTTGAATAACATACGGATATGTCGTATCCGGCGCTTCTGTCTTCAACGTAATCTTTGGAGCAGGGTTGCGCATTTTATTTCCTGATTTATCGACCATCACCGCATAAATTTCATACTCTGTATTTGGCTTAATATCGCCGATTGCAGGAGTTGCACCATATTTCGTTTCGGTAATGACGACATCATCAGGTTTTGTAATTGTTCCTTTTCCCGTATAGCGCTTCATAATTTCATCGACAGTCGGATCCGGCATCGTAACGGGTGATTTTTCGCGAATATAGTAATAGTATTCGCCCGGCTCGGTAATTCCCTTAATAACAAATTGTACACGCTTACCGCCATACATCGTTTCGCCTTTATCGAGGCGGAATGTCGGTGGTCGGTTATCGATTGTCGAGAATTCCTGCTCTTCCTTCTCCGATACATTATCCGCATCATCAATGACGATTGCATAAATGACATAGTCCGTCATTGTCTCCAGACCGGATACAGTAAATTTCACAGGCTCGTCCATTACGAGTGGACCATTGCCGTTATATTTTGTACCGCCTGTTTTAATCTCGCTTATTGTCGGCGCTTTTTCATTCGCCTTTTTAATGACATAGTAGTACGTACCATCTTCATCTGCTGTTAATGTCACATCGGCTGTCGATCCGCCCGCTTCCACATCCAGCTGTGTAATAGTTGGAGACGTAACATCGGTAACAATCGTATTTTCAACCGGATCACGGTCAACCGCTTTTCCGTCTTCGTCCTCTACATATCCAATGTTCGGGTCATCCGTTTTATAATCGTCAAACACATCATTTACGGTTTTATTTTTCGGAATGATTGCCTTAGAGATATAAGCATGTGTTCCAAGATTCGTAAAGCCATTGCTCGATGTAATGTAATAAAAATCATATGTGCTGTCTGTATTCAGGTGCACATTTTTCAATGTATTTTTATACACGTATTGAATGTCATGAACCCCATAAATAGAAACATTATAGTCCGTATCAATATACATTGCTTTCGGGCTTGCATACAGCTCTATATTTGCTACATTTCCCTGAACTGTCAGGCGGTCGATATCATAGTTGGCTTTTAAAAACGTACGGTCAGCCGTTACATACAATTGACGAATATCCACATTTTCAAAATCCACATACTTCTTAATGTTCGCCATCCGTTCAGTATACTTTTGCAGGTGCTCAGGTTTTGTCGGATCCGGCTTATCCTGTAGCGTTTCCTTATCCACAGGGTTTAGGAAATCTTCATTTTTCGGATCTGTAGGTGTTCCCCAGTCGATAAACGATGCGAAGTTTCCTATACTTGCAATGCGTACATTCTCCAATGCGCCAAGAGAACGTCGAGGTGCTTCTGCAACTTCTACACGTCCTGTAAAATTAATATTTTTAAAGCGAACATAGCTTCCATGAACGACAAGTTCTCCTGCAAACGAAGAATAGCCCCCATCAAGCGCCAATAAACGCGAAGAATTTCCGCTCGCATTGATTGTCAGCTTCGAAATATTTTGTAGGGTCTTCCCTGAATAGCTTCCTTCGATATAGGCACCTTTTAATACATTTTGATTTCCCGCATTAATAATACTGCGTAAATGGGATGCCACAGTGTACGCGACACCGTTTATGTATATTTGATTTCCTACAATATCCCCGACTACGTAGACAGGGTTGCCACGGTCTGCTTTTTCTGCACGCCAAATAAAAGTCGCCATCTGTCCGCGTGTTACGGTATTAAATGGATCAAATGAAACAGGAGTTTTTCCTTTTGTTATATTCAAATCGTAAAGTGTCTGTATAAAATATGCATTGGCATTTTTATTCGAAACATCCTTAAAACCGTGGTTAAGTTTTGTGGAAACGCCAAACTTGAAGCCAAGCGTTAATATTTTCGCCATTTGTCCGCGTGTAATCGGCTCTTTTGGCTTAAAAGTTTTATCTGAATAGCCATTAATGACACCCGCTTCTGCCAATGCAGCGATGTAACGATAGTTTGGATTATTCACCGTCACATCTTTAAAGCCGGGATTTTTTGGATTTGTTATATTAACATCAATCGTCAGTGCCAGCATTTTTGCGGCATCTTCACGAGTAATTGCTGCGTTTGGTTTAAATGTACCGTTTGAATAGCCTGTTGCAATTTTACGGTTGGCTAAATCGATAATCGGCTCATAATAATCCGCATTGGGATTTAAATCACTGAATGAATAGGCATTTGCCTGGTGAGGTATTGCGACTAGCACACCACTTGTCGCCAAAACTGTTGCGACCGCTGCCTTTGAAAGTTTTTGTGCTTTTTTCGAGTCCATGTTAGAAAATCCCTCCTTTTTGAAATGTCGTAACATGTTCAATCTAGTAAAAACTTCTATTATTTATATCGGCTAACAGTGCGCAAAACTGTATGAAATTTATGTAGTTTTTCATTTTAATTCTGGATTTCTAAATTTGGACAAAAAAAGGAACGACCCTGCTCCGACATATTGTCATAAAGCAAAACCGTTCTATAAATAAATAGCCAACCATCCATATTTTACCCTAGCTAAAAACTATCTAATCTTTAATAGGGTTTCTATACTTAGTTAATATTCACTAAAGTTATATTTTATTCCTGACTTGGACCACTTTTTTTAAAATAATAGAGAACAAGAATTCAATGTTTTTTTTTTCTATATTTCTGCACATTTTGCTTATTTTCGCACTATAATTTTCAGAGTATTTAAAATATAATAGAGTATAGAGAATTAGATAATAAGGGGACTCTTTTTCTTATATTTATATTTTTTTGAAGGTGGTAGCATATATTGCTCTTTCGGAGCTTTCGTTTGTATTAGTTCTACATTCTACTTTCAAAAGCAACTGTTCAACACATAAGGGGGATGGGTATGACGATTTTAAATGGGTTAAAGATTTTGGATTTTTCTTCTCTATTGCCTGGACCGCTTGCGTCAATGATGTTTGCGGATCTCGGGGCAGATGTGATTCATGTGGAGTCAGAACGCCGTGTTGATTTAATGCGGATTATGCCTCCCTATGATGAGGACAAGGAATCCTACTTCCATCAGCATTTAAACCGTTCAAAAAAGTCTCTGCAGCTCAATTTAAAGTCTGCGGAGAGCATCGAAATTATTAAAAAGCTTATCCAAGATTACGACATTATCATTGAAGGATTCCGTCCAGGTGTAATGAAGCGCCTCGGAATCGACTATGAAACATTGCGTGAATATAACCCGCGCCTAATTTACTGCGCAATTACCGGCTATGGACAAACCGGACCATATGCAACGCGGCCAGGTCATGATAATAACTACTTATCGATTGGCGGGGTGTTGGATCATTCCCGTTTGAAAGATAAAAAGCCTGTTGCAATGGGAATTCAAATTGCGGATATTGCCGGCGGGACAATGCATGCCGCTATCGGAATTTTAGCGGCTGCTCTACACCGTGAAAAAACTGGCGAAGGGAAATTTATCGATGTCTCGATGACCGATGCGATGTTTTCAATGAATGCTTTATATGGCACGCAATATCTTGGAAGCGGTCGTCCACCACAGCCGGAAGAGGAAATTTTAAATGGCGGAACATTTTATGATTACTATCGTACGAAAGACGGTCGTTACTTTTCTGTCGGCAGCCTGGAGCCTCAGTTCCGCAAACTGCTATGTGAAGCGCTTGGCATTCCGGAACTGATCGACAGCACATTCAATGACTCCTACTATACACAGCAACGATTTAAAGAAGCAGTTACCGATGCATTTTGTTCGAAGACATTCGATCAATGGCTTGAAATTTTCAATGAAGATTTCCATGGATGTGTGGAACCGGTTCTTACATTTGACGAAGCTTGTGAACACCCGCAAATTAAAGCGCGGAATATGCTTGTAGATGTTCAGAAACCGGATGGATCCTCACAGCGCCAAATTGGAACAGCCTTGAAAATAAGCGGTGTTGAACCGACTTACAAACATGTAGGGGCAAAAATAGGTGAACATACCGAGGAAATTTTAACCGCTTACGGCTATAGTATAGAGCAAATCGAGCAACTGACAAAATCCGGTGTATTACAGTAAAATAAAGAGGTGAGGCATCCATTGCCTCACCTCTTTATTGTTAACATATCACTACGCGGCGCTCAATAAACTGGCGTAAATACTGGAAATGATGCGGGATGAGCAAATATTTTTTATAGACCGCTAACAGTTTCTCCACTAGCACATCTTCTTCAGCCCAAAACAGTATTTTCAACAAATTGCAAATATGCTGTGATGTCATTTCAGCTATACGATAATAATCGCTGTTTTTATTCAAATAATGTTGCTGCCAGATAATGATCGATTCGCGAATGTTTTGTGGCGAACCATCAACAAATAGAGCAATATCACGTTGAACAGTTGCCTCAATCATATGCAGAATCGTTTCCGTTTCTTCTGCATGAAGGAGCTGGAATATGGCTGCACATGATGCAAGCTCATAATTTTTCAGCAGCTCTATCCCAAGCTCAAACTGTTCTTCTTTTACAACACTATTAATCAGTTCATAAAAGACATGCTCCAAGTAGTTTTTCCGGTAATCTTTCACAAGTGTATCAGGCTGCGGGTTCATGCTGCTCAACACATCCGCATATTCAACAACAAGTTCAATCGCATGATTGTTTATCCGTTCTTCCTCAATTAAATACATTCCTTGCAGTAAAATACTCCGGTAATCCCTTTTATAAACCGCTTCTTGAAACAACATATAGCCAAGCAGTGTTTGCTCTTTCGTATTTAATGCAAACGTTCCGGTTGACCAGTTTTCCAGTAATGCCTGAATACATTTTCGGAGCTTCAGCATATGGCGTCGCCCGCTCGTAAAATGCGTGCGGACATTTAACAGATGCAATTGCTTTACTTCATCCGATTTCGGATTTTCATCATCTATCTTCTGTACGAGCTTATGAATAATTGTTGCAATGCGATTTGCTGTCAGCTGACCGGCAAGCAATGCTTTAAAATGCCGCATTAATTCAACTGGTCTCGTCATATTCATTAAAGGTACTTGTAAAAACAGTGAATAAATCTTTTTCGCACCGATTATTTGCCAAAACTTTTCATCTGCACAATAAATCGGTTGAACAAAAAAATGATTGTTCACTTCATATACATAAATTTTCTTTAATTCTGTTTCTATATGAGTTACAGGGACCGGCTTTGAAAAAATATATTCAATTAGCTGATCAAATGCCACTTCACCATGGTTATGTAAAAATGAAAATAGCACTTTTCTGTTTTCGGACTCGGCAAAAAACTGTTCCATTTTTTCATTCAAAGAATTCGTCTCTTGCACTGAATCACTATTAAATAAGTCTAATCTGCCCCAATAGGTTTTAATTAACTGAAAGCAAAACTTCTCTGCACGCTCCTGTTCCAGCAAAAAATCACTGCTCTGTATAGGTGCGCCCCAAATCGCAGTCTGTTTTACAAATTGAAATTTATCTTCCAAAGCCTGCTCTAGCTTTTTCCCTGTTTGTCCGTTCGTCTGTTGAAAGAGCTGCTCATCAAATGAAAGCAACAACAAAGATCCCTCCATATTTTCCACCTTATTTCTATACAAAAATATACCAAAAAATAAATGTGGATGTAACATTTTTAATTTATTACTTTCCTTCAGTTTGATTCCACAAAAAAAGCATATCGTTTCATTTGCAGCATTTCGTATGATAGATTGCTTAAAACATACGTACTAACAATTGAAATCGATATGCATCATGGCTATTCGTTATGCAAAATAGAGGTCACGATAATTTTTGATGGTTTGGCTTGCACGGGTTTGCTTTTTGTTGCACGATCATAAAAAACAAAAAGCATCTTTCCTTCCATATCTTTCTGATCTACACGCTTTCCCGCCAAATCCACTATTTCTGTTTTTTCACTAATATGGAGTTTAAGTTTCAACTGATCACAGTAAAATACCCGGTCAAATGCACCGACACATACTTCACCTTCTTTATCATACTGGTCAAAAATAATGAGTAATGGTGTTGTATGAGGCGGAGAAACCATCGGCAACGGATTTCTGGAATCAATAAAGGCAATGATTTTCGCCTTGACCGGAATGGCAGATGCCCCAATCTGGTACCCGTCCTTTGTCATTAAAGGCGTATTTGATGTAATTTGAAATATGACTTTCTTATCGCCGTCTTTTTCACTAATTGCTTCAATAATACCAATACCGGACTGAACGCTAATCGAGATGACAAGAGCTTCTATCTTCTTGATCAATGGCTGCATCGCTTCATCCCCTCTACTTTTCTAGTAATTTCCTATTTCCCGAAAAATAAAGAACAAAAACTTATCTAATTAATTATAGCCGTAGTGCAACTAATAATGGAACCGTGGCATTCAGGCATATTGGTGCTTAATTGTTTTAAACAGTCTTGCTTTTTTCAAAAGTGATTTTGGCATTTGAACGGTAGCCGTCACAACACCCGGATGTCTGCCAATTTCAATACCACCTGTAATTGTTGCACGGTTTCTTACTTCTTCCACTGTCAGTTCAAATAACTTTGCCGCACGCTCCAGTGCATTTTCTGTAGCCGCATTTAAGTTAACCCCTGTTCCTACAATTGACAACGGGAAGCTCTCTTCTACCTGCTTTACACCAAACTCTTCAGCCAGCTCTCGTGCTATGCGTCTTTCTTCTTTCGTAAATGGTTTTGCGGTATAAGGTAAATCTTCAACATTCGGCAGCAAGATAGGACCATCCAAGTTTACTTTTTTCAGTACACTTACCTGCAGCTGTACAATACCCGATACATCAGTCGTATGTCCTGCAATTTCACCATCGCCCTGCATTGCATGCATATCCCCTACATATACACCGCCACCAGGAACCTTTACAGGACAAATGACAACAGCCCCTTCACGCACGCGGTTAATATCCATATGCCCATCTGTACGGTGGATATTTAGCTCATCTTCAGTCATTGTAAATTCATGCGGTGCCCCGATTAAAAACGTTCCGAAGTCACCAGCATTATGAGAATCCGGCATTGCTTTTGACGGTGTTGTCCCAAGCTGACCAACAAACGGACGCATTCTTGCAAGTACCCCGATCAGGTCACTCGGCGCAAATGAAGTAATCGGATTTTGAACTGAATTTTCCGGAGTTCGCATAAAATTTTTGCTGTCTTGGGCAATCCGGCGCGCAGCTTCTTTTCCGACCGTCAATCCGACATTCCCTTTCGAATTGAATGCCATTGTATAGCCGTTGGAAATTTTAAAAGGGGTTGTATCCGTTCCGCAAGTCATACATTTTACAGACTCCTGACCGATTCCTTGTACAATTGTCGGCGGATGGAGTTTCCCGCAGCCCGGGCATTTCACCTTAACGAAAGGATCTCCGATAAATCGCTCATTTTGCGCTTCGTCTGTTCCCGAAGAAGTCGCAATCGATGTAACTTGAATCGACTTAATTTGGATGACGATCGCGTCTCCGACTTCCGCTCCTTCTACATATACGGGCTTCGTTACTTCGTGTCCTCCGCGTATCGCCGGTGTAATCATTGGGCCCCAACAACCAGGAGCTGTATTGGAAATGATTGTACCCCCATCTTTTAAAGGCCCTAACATAGGTGCATTCGGATTTAAAACACCATCTGTAAATTCATTGACGAATAGTGTTTCAGCAGCCTGAATGACCGGTTTACCCTGGTAGACCGACTCTCCTGTTACGTGTCCATTCACTGATGTTAGTTCATTTACCATCGGAATCCCTCTTTCTCTTCAATTTTAAGTAAATTCAGAAAATTTGAAAGCTATCTTCATTATACAATTTTTCACACTATACGTTGAATTTGACTCCTTATAAAAGCAAAACTTTTATCTATCTTATATAATGTGAGCAACTAGTAGATTATGCAGAAGGAAATCGTGAGGAGGAATCTTTTATGGATCAAAAGAAATCGGAAATCCTTTGGCGTGAAGAAAAGTACAATGTAATGTTTTATAGCCAAAATCATTACAATGCTATTCGTCAGGCGATGAAAAATAAGGCTTCTTATGAAGAAATTTCAGCGCTGATCGAACAGGCATTAAGTTTAACACCGACAAAAGGCAGCATGCGCAATGCTTGCCAACATATGTGGGGGTATTTCAAGAAAGTTGCAACCGAAGAAGAGAAAAAACAGTATGAACAATTGACCGAAACAACAAATTTCAATGAGCTATTAGCCTTTTTAAGAAGATTGGCAGAGAAATACGAGGTGACGTATTTACTGGAAAGCCGGGTATTGAATCGTTGAAAAAGAAAGCGAGTTCTAAGAGGAAAAAACCCCCTTAAAACTTGTTTAAGGGGATTAATAATTAATATTTAATATTTATAAGACTGGCCGCCATCGATTGGGATAACGGCTGCGTTAATGAAGTCCGCTTCGTTTGATAGCAGGAATGCCACTAGATAACCGACTTCTTCTGGCTTACCAAAACGTCTCATCGGATTCGGCTTAACAAACTCCTTGCCGACTTCCTCCCAGTTATCGCCACCCATTTGGCGCAGTGAGCCTTCTACCATTGGCGTCATAATCGCACCCGGTGCTATTGCTTTAATCGAAATTCCATATTGCCCGTATTCAATCGCCGAGTTACGCGTTAACCCGACAACGCCATGTTTACTAGCCGCATAGCCTGACTGGTTTCCGACGCCACGGATCCCGCCGACAGAAGCTGTATTGACAATCGAGCCGTATCCTTGCTCCTTCATTACTTTCAGCACATATTTCATACCATAGAAGACACCGTTCAAATTGACGGAGATAACTTTATGGAATTCATCAATACCGTAATCTCCAGTTAAGTTTTGCTTCCCTTCAATTCCCGCATTGTTAAAGAAACCATCAATTTTGCCGAATTTTTCAACTGTTTGATTCACAAAATTTTCAACTTCACTTTCCGTAGCTACGTTTGCTGTTACTGACAATGTTTCAGCATTAGGAGCGACTTCCAGCACTTTTTTCTTCGTTTCATCCAGGCCTGCCTGATTCAAATCTACGAGTACAAGCTTTGCGCCTTCCTTTGCAAGCTGTAATGTGGCAGCTTGTCCTAATCCCGATCCTGCACCAGTAACAATTATAACTTTTCCTTCAAAACGATTCATGAATTGTCCTCCTTTGTAATGAAAAGCTCACCATCAGCATACAGTATTTTCTGTTTGAGTAACATTTATAGCTCCTAAAAAATTTATTATTTTGAAAATTTATAAACTATTCTAAAATAGTAATTGTTATATAGATTCTACTATTACAAAAAGGCATGGTCCCGAGATGAATTCGGAACCATGCCTATAAATTTCTTTAGCCTTATCAGAAAAGCTCAAACAGTAATGCTGTACGTCTATTGAATTCATCCAAATTGATAGCAGCATCTATCGCTTCACGAAATTTCCGCTCTTGTTCTGCGTATTTCGCCGCAAAATGTTTTGCATCGGTCATCGTTGCTTTGTATTTTTCTGTGATTGCTTCTATATTCTTTAGCTCTACTTCTGTCGGATGACAATGCTGGGCAATATCGAAAATCTCGTCACCAGGACGATTTTCATCCGGAAAATATACATGCGGTTCCGTGCTGTCAAAAATACAGAATTTCAGTTCCGGGATAATGACCATATCGATCGAATTGGAATCCAGTCCGCACCAAACGAGTTGTACATCAAACCCCCTGCTTATCGCTTCGTTCGCCAATTTCCTCATCATCGAAGACTTCCCTGTTCCCGGGTATCCTTTAATAAACAATCTCTTTTCAAGATTTTGTGTAATACTCTGTACAGTGTCCCGAGCTCCTGTTGGCGTTAATGTTCCAAGCAGACGGTGTGTAAGCTGTCCGGATTGCTCCCGATTTGTTTCACCGAATAGATTGTGCGACAACTCAGCAAACTGCTGGTTCAATCCGCTCCATTCCATCTGTTTTCTCGTTTCCACTTCCCAGTCATCATGAATATGAATAGCATTTGAAAGCTTCGCAAAACACTGGTCATAATAAGCTTGTTTCGATTCATTCACTGAAGGAAGATTTCCATTCAATGAAATATGTTGTTCATCCACACAGTCATAAAGGGAAATGACATGATCCCGTAACCCTGGTAGTACCGGTTCTATTGACGGGTTTGTCGCTTGAACAATTAAAATGTGATGAGGGGCTTGAATATAAACAGCTTCGACCGTATTTTCAAATAATGGATCATGGAAAAGCTCAATATGTGCACCTTTTTCAAAGTAATGCGCCCCGATTTTCTCCAGTAACTCCGAAACTTTGAACCCATGCGCACCTTTTAATAAATACACAGCTTTCGCTTCATTCATTAACTCTTTATAAATGTTTTTAATCCCTTGCCCTGTCATTGCCTGGCCGAAGAAATGTTTAATTGTCGTGCTAATAATGTCATCCTTCCATAACCTTGTTAACTTTATTTTTATGTTAACCGGTTAAAAAAGTTGCCATATGCGTTTTTTGTTCATTACATTTTCTAGCTATGCCTTGGAAGATCCGAAAAACAGTTTACGGACTTGGATAATAACTAACGGCACTAACGATAATCCGTAAATCATTAAATATTGGCTATTCGTCAAATTGGCTACCTCGAATAATCCATTGATCAGTACAAAATTCAGTATTGTAAACCCGAGTAAAAAGGCAATCCAAACCGCCAAATTTGAGAAAATCCCTATTTTTAAAATAGATTCTTCCGAACGGCAATTGAATCCATGCAGCAATCTTGATAAACATAATGTCGCAAACGCCATTGTCGTGGCAACTGCTGTATCACCCGTCGATAAGCCTACCTGGAAGGCAATAACTGTGACTGCCGCAATGATTAGCCCCTCAAATCCTACCTGGGTTACGAATTTTTTATTTAACAGTGACTCATTCATATGCCGCGGTTTTTCCTTCATCAGTTTCTTGTTATGCGGTTCCAAACCAATTGCAATCGCTGGCAGGCTATCTGTCAATAAGTTGATAAACAGCAAATGGATCGGCAAAAACGGAGCCGGTAATGCAAAAAGGGTCGCATATAAAACAACGAAAATGGCCCCTGCATTTCCGGATAACAGGAATTTAATCGCGTTTTTAATATTGGCGTAAATGCTTCGCCCATTCGAAATCGATTTGACAATCGTTAAAAAATTATCGTCTGTTAAAATCATCGCTGACGCATCTTTGGCTACTTCCGTTCCTGTTTTCCCCATTGCTACACCAATTTCAGCCTGCTTTAATGCTGGAGCGTCATTTACCCCGTCTCCTGTCATCGCGACAACATGTCCTTTTTCTTGCCATGCCTTTACAATCCGGATTTTGTGTTCCGGTGATACACGGGCATAGACAGATAAATTTTCCACCTTATTTTTCAGTTCGCGGTCCGAAAGCTTTTCAATTTCCTTGCCTTCAATTGCTTCATCAGGGTTTTTTAAGATGCCCAGCTGTTTTGCGATTGCGATTGCCGTAATTTTATGGTCCCCTGTAATCATGACAGGTTTAATCCCCGCTTCAATACAGTCTGCAACTGCCTGTGCCGATTCATCGCGCGGAGGATCCATCATTGCAATCAAACCGATAAATGTTAGGCCCTGCTCGTCCTTTTCACTTATATTAGAAGAAAATACTTCTTTATACGTAACGGCAATTACCCGTAATCCGGCATTCGAAAATGCAGTATTCGCTTGATTAATCTGTTCTATCTGCTTGCTTGTTATAATCGAACTGCTGCTTGACTCAATACGGCTGATACGAGGAATAAGCTCGTCCACTGCTCCCTTTGTGATCATGACATTGCGGTTGCCCATTCTGTGAACGGTACTCATTAATTTTCTAGTGGAATCGAAAGGAATTTCTCCAACACGCGGATGAAGCCCACGTATCAATTGCTCGCTCAGTTCATACTCATGTCCTAATTTAACGAGTGCAAGTTCTGTCGGATCCCCGATCGTTTTATCCCTTAACATCATGGAATCGTTACACAGGATTGCGAAATCGATCAGCTTCTTATGATTCGGATTGCTTAGCTCGAGCTCGTTAGAAGAGAAAAACTGCTCCCCTGTATAAACTTCCTGAACAGTCATATTGTTTTGTGTCAGCGTTCCGGTTTTATCAGTACAAATAATCGATACACTTCCCAAACTTTCTACTGCAGGCAACTTACGGATAATTGCATTTTCCTTTGCCATATTTTGAGTTCCTACTGCCAGAACAATCGTTACAATTGAACTTAATGCTTCAGGAATTGCCGCCACAGCCAAAGAAACTGCAAACATAAAGGAGTCAATCAGCTCACGCCCACGAATAATATCCAAAGCGAAAATTACGATACAAATCAGGATAATTCCGATGGCAAGACGCTTTCCGAATTTATCAAGGTTGACTTGCAAAGGGGTTTTTTTCTCTTTCGCATTATCGATCAGCTTTGCAATTTTTCCGATTTCCGTATTCATCCCGATTGAAGTAACTGCCACTGCCCCACGACCATTTGTCACAAAGCTTCCGGAGTACACCATGTTTTTTCTGTCTCCTAGTGCAAGCTCTGTTTCAACAATCGGATTGGCTACTTTATCGACCGCCAAAGATTCGCCTGTTAATGAACTTTCATTTATCTGCAAACTATGACTTTCCACTACTCGTCCATCCGCACTAATAGAATCGCCTGCTTCCAAAATGAGCAAGTCCCCGACTATTACATTTCTAGATGGTATTTCAATAATTTCTCCGTTACGTTTAACTTTTGAAACAGGGGCCGCCAGTTCCTTTAAACTGTTCAATGATTTTTCGGCCCGGACATGTTGAACCGTTCCGAGAAGGGCGTTCAATATAATGACAATTAAAATGACTACGGAACTGTCCGTATCTCCAAGGAAGATTGAAACAATAGCCGCAATAATTAAAATCAGCACCAAAAAATCCTGGAACTGCTCGAAGAAAACTTGAAAGATATTTTTCTGCTTACCTTCTTTTAATTCGTTATAGCCATACTTTTTCAAACGGCCCCGGACTTCGTAATCAGATAATCCATACTGCGTCACATCTAACTTTTTCATTACCTCTTGTACAGATGCTTGGTAAAATTCTGTCACCTTCATTTAAAACCTCCTTTAAGTCATTTGATTGGTGCAAATAACTATTTTGAGCAATCCCATTTAAAATAGAAGAACTCTCCCAAAACACTGTATGATAGTTTTAGTATGAAAATGAAAACTTCCCAATAAAAATCTGTGGAAACTTAGTTTTGTATAAAAAAGTGTGGAACAAAACGAAAAGCAGCAATTTTCCATTTAAGAAAATTGCTGCTTTTCTGCATTCGGGAGTATTGATTTTCATTTCAGGACGCTTTACTTCCAAACTTTTAAAAAGCTATTTAAATGAGTCCCTTCTAGCTTTGGCTGCTTTTCTTTCTCTAATTTGTTCTTCCATTTGGGCAATGGCTGTTCTGCGACGTGCATTTTTCTCTTCAATATTTTCCAGTTCTTCAGGAAGCGCAAATTCTTTACTAATTTCAGCTTCATGTATATTTTCTTTTGTATTGTTAATCATTTTCCCTAAACTTATCGCATTTTCCGATCCTTTATTAAAAACTTCATGTCTGTCGTTTTTCATCATGATTCCTCCTTTTCGATGATAAATTTAGTTTGTTTTGCATCCCTTTATTTATTCCAAAATAATTTTTCTTTATTTCGTCACAGATGTCATATTTTTGTTATACAACTACAACAAAAAAATTTAAAAAAGCATCAAAAATACCTCCGAACCCTTGTTACGAAAGGTTTTGTCGTAAATTTTGCTATTTTACATGTTATTTACATATTCATTAAAATGACGTATTACTAATAATTATGCGCTATAGTATGGATAAGTTCAAAACAAGTAGTGAGCCTTCATCATGATTCCACCTTTGCAGAAAGACATAGCTGCTAGCATGAATGAACGCAGAACTATACATAATTAATTTGAACATATTTGACTAACACCTCTTTGCCGATTACGTCACAGCGTAATTGTATCCAAACGTTGGATATCCACCTGAGGTTTTAACTTCATTTAGCGAGTGTTTATAACACACACTTTAAACACATATAAACACTTCCTCCAGCCATCTTGCAACCTTTCATAAAGGTGGGAAGATGCTACTAAAAGAAGTTAGACACCAAAAAGCTCCAGCTATTTCCCAATAGTAGCTGGAGCTTTTGACGTTTTATTCTTTTTTCCCATATCGTTTTGGCGCCTGCATTATCGCATCCCATACGCCGCTAAATGGCGGTGCATACGCTAAATCCAAGTCCAGCAATTCCTCGAAGGTCATTTCATTGTATAGCGCTGTCGCAAATACATCAATCCGTTTATCAACACCATGTTTTCCTACTATTTGAAGACCAACAAGCTTACGGCTCTGCTGTTCGACAAGCATTCGAAGCTTCATCGGCCGGACATTCGGATAGTAGCTTGCAATATCATTTACTTCCATTTCATACACTTCTACAAGTGCATTTAAACGATCTGCCGCTTCGTTATTTAATCCTGTCATGCCGATATGCAGATCGAAAAACTTCAGAATGGATGTCCCGACAATGCCCTTGAACTTCTGATTAAAGCCGGCAATATTCAATCCGGCTACTCGCCCTTGTTTATTTGCAGTCGTACCAAGCGGTAAATAATCATTCTTTTGGTTTACACGGTTAAAATGAGATGCACAGTCTCCTGCTGCATATACATTAGCAATCGAAGTCTCCATTTTTTCATTGACGATAAGGGCTCCATTTTCCAGCTTGGCAAATCCTTGTGCAAACTGTGTATTTGGGCGTACTCCTGTCGCGACGATGACGAGGTCTGTTTTATGTACCCCACTGCTCGTCCGAACTGCCTCTACAAATTCAGTTCCTTCGTAGCCTATCGTATCTTCGTTCAGTAAAACTTCCACACCATTTTTGACTGCTTCTTCATATATAATATCAGTCAACTGCGAATCCAAAATCGACATTAATGTGCTTCCTCGTTGAATAAGACGTACATCCAGACCACGCTCCCGGACTGTTTCAACAACCTCCAGACCAATATAGCCTCCGCCGATGACCGTAACATGCTTCACGTTTGGCAACTGTTCCATCAGTTCATTCATTTGCGGAATTGTTTTTACTGTATGAATCCCTTTTAAATGATTATTTTCGATTTTCGGCATTGTTGGCGATGCTCCTGTTGCGATGAGCAATTTATCATATATAAATTCAAAAGGTTCGTTGCTGTTTACATCAATACCGCTCACTTTTTGCAGTTTTGTATCAACTGCCGTCACCTCATGGAAAATTCGTGCGTCAATTCCGTATTTCGAGCGGAATTCCTCAACATCCCTTGCAATCAATTCTTCTGTATTAGTGACTTTTCCGTTAATTACGTATGGCAATCCGCATTGGCCGTAAGAATAAACCTCTCCTTTTTCCAAAACGACAATGTGCGCAGCTTTATTATTTCGCACAATTTCCATCGCTGCACTCATTCCTGCCGCGTCGCCGCCTATAATTACAACTTTCATATTTGATCCACTCCTCAATACACTTTTCTCTCTCTTATAAAATGCTACCGAAAATTATTTCTATTAATAGCTTATCATTTCTTATTGTTTCGTAATCCTATGTATTCCCAAAATATGTTACACTAACTATCAGAAAAATCCTACATTTCATCTTAAAGGAGCCATTTAAATGACTAAAAAAACGACGATTGGCATTATCGGTACTGGGGTTGTCGGTGAACGTATTATTAACCAGGCACTGCAAAATGAACATTATGAAATTGCGGCAATTTTTGATACGAATGAAGCACGTACAGCACAACTGGCCGCTAAATATAATGTACCCACTACGAATGATTTACAAGCGCTATTGAATTTAAAACCGGACTGGGTGTATATTGGCACACCGCCTGTCAGCCATGCAACACTTGCTGCAGAAATCGCAAAGCACAAATTACATATTTTATCGGAAAAACCGCTTGCCCATGATGCAGCGGACGGTGAAATGATGGTACGCATTGCAAATGAAGCTAATGTAAAAACAGCGATGCATTTTCCATTAATGTACGGTGCAGCAGTCCATCAGCTAAAACAAGAGCTGGCAAAAGATATGGGTGAGATTACACGTATTGAGCTGCATACATATTTCCCTGAATGGCCGCGAAAATGGCAGCAAAACCCTTGGATTGCATCGCGTGAACAAGGTGGCTTTATTCGGGAGATTTTCCCGCATTATTTGCAATTAACGCACCATTTATTCGGTGATATTGAAATTTTGGCGCATGAAACGGCTTATCCCGCAGATGAGGCACTTTGTGAAGTTGGGGTAACTGCTTTAGCGAAAACAGCAAATGGTATTCCAATGGTCATTAACGGTCTTGCAGGCATCGGCCAGGAAGAGCGCATCGATTTTAAAATTTTCGGCACCGGAAAGGTGGTAACGTTACGAAACTGGTCTGAAGTTTATACAAGTAAAGCATATGAGCCGGAAGTGGCAATTACTCCTACTGAAACTCCTGAAACAATGCTCGATGCATGCCGAAAAGTCCTTTTAGGCGAGAAAGCATTTGTCGTACCATTCGAGGAAGGTCTAAAAGTGCAACGCTGGATTGATGAATTGTTGAAGTAATACGATTTCGAAGCTGTTTGGAAAGCGAATTCTCCTTTCCAAACAGTTTTTTATTTCGGATTCTGAAATATTTAAATTGTAAAATACCCCCTTCTATACTAAAATAGTCGTAATATTCGTTTTATTGAGTCATTAAAAACAAAGGGGGATTTTTTGTGGATCATTTACATTATCCATTTCCAAGTAAGCGTAATACGGTCATCGCCAATCGCGGAATGGTCGCAACATCCCAGCCGCTCGCAGCACAGGCTGGTCTGGACATTTTAAAAAAAGGCGGCAACGCAGTCGATGCTGCCATCGCAACAGCAGCAGCACTTACTGTCGTTGAGCCTACATCAAATGGAATCGGCGGGGACGCTTTTGCTCTTGTCTGGATGAAGGATGAACTTTACGGGCTAAACGCTTCGGGTCCTTCTGCCAAGTCGATTTCCAAAGAAGCATTAACAAAGCGAGGATTAGATCAAATTCCGATGCATGGAGTAATTCCGGTTACTGTTCCTGGCGCACCATCGGCATGGGCAGCTCTTTCTAAACGATTCGGGAAATTGCCTTTAAACGAAGTATTGGCACCTGCCATTTCCTACGCAGAAGAAGGCTATCCGATTTCCGTAACACTTGGCCAATACTGGCAATCAGCCTATAAAAAATATAAAAAGAACTTCACAACAAAAGAATTCCTGCATTGGTTTGAAACGTTTTCAATCGATGGACGGATGCCGGAAATTGGCGAAGTATGGAGTTCCCCAGCACATGGAGACACATTGCGCAAAATTGCCAAAACAAATGGCGAGGCTTTCTATAAAGGCGAGATTGCAGATAAAATCGATGCCTTTATGAAAAAACATAACGGCTTTATTTCAAAGGAAGATTTGGAAAACTACGAGCCAGAGTGGGTAAACCCGATAAAAGTGCATTACAAAGGCTATGACGTTTGGGAAATCCCGCCGAATGGCCAAGGCATCGTCGCACAGATGGCACTGAATATTTATCAGCATGCGGAGCCAAAATGGCAGGATGCAGAAAATCTACATAATCAGATCGAAGCGATGAAGCTTGCCTATACGGACGGGAAAGCATTTGTCACAGAATCAAATGAAATGCCGGTAAATGTCGAAATACTATTATCTAAATCTTATGGAGAGTCCCGCTTTGCGGAAATCGGCGATACAGCACTTGATCCGAAACCGTTCGACATTCCAAAAGGCGGTACGGTATATTTAGCAACAGCTGATGCAGATGGCAATATGGTGTCGTATATTCAAAGTAACTATATGGGCTTCGGTTCAGGTATTGTTATTCCGGAAACGGGTATAGCACTTCAAAACCGTGGCTATGACTTCTCGCTGGATGAAACACACCCGAACTTCTTAAAGCCAGGAAAACGTACATACCATACAATTATTCCGGGATTCTTGACGAAAGATAATGAAGCAGTCGGTCCCTTTGGCGTAATGGGCGGCTATATGCAGCCTCAAGGTCATTTTCAGGTCATTACGTCCACAATCGATTTTGCACTCAACCCGCAAGCAGCCCTTGATATGCCGAGATGGCAATGGATTGGGGAAAAACGCATTGAAGTCGAACCCCACTTCCCTAGTTATTTAGTGCAGGCATTGCAGCGGAAAGGTCATGATATTCATGTTGCAGTCGACGGCGGCAGTTTCGGACGCGGTCAAATTATTTGGCGTGACCAGAAAACTGGCGTACTGTACGGCGGAACGGAACCACGTACTGATGGCGCAATTGCCGCTTGGTAAAATAACTTATAACAACAAAACAGGAGTATCCCGTGGAAGTAAATTTGCGGGATACTCCTTTTATATTTTCATTTTTTGAACATTATAAGTTATGATTAGACCGGGAAAAATCAGTGTCAACACGAGGTTGCGCCCTGACGCACCTATAACTATCTTTACTTTATCCGTACACTTCATCAATACTGAAAACAAGGAAGGGGATGACTCACATGATTTTTAGTGAACGATTAAAAAAAGAACGAGAAAAAAGAGGTTGGTCACAAGCCGAGCTTGCCGAGAAAATTCATGTTAGTCGCCAATCCGTTTCTAAATGGGAAACCGGAAAAAACTATCCAAGTATTGAAGTAATCATTGATTTGAGTGATTTATTCGGCATCACAATCGATGAAATGTTAAGGAGTGACGGAGAATTGAAAGAAAAAGTAATTCGAGATAGTAAGAAATTGGCGTATCCAAAATGGAAAGCGTTCTTTGATAGCGTGTTTTTATTAGGGATATTTTTATTGGCCGCAAAACTGATTATAATAGGCTTAAATCATTTTGCGGGTATGAATATTATCATTCCTGAAGGCTTACCAAAAGTCCTTTCAAACTTCTTGCCGTTAGCCTTAATGGTAATTGGCGGGATCGGTGCAGACCAGCTGAAAACGAAATATATTGATTAAAAAAAGGTAGCGAATTCGCTACCTTTTTTTGATGATTATTCAGCTTCTGTTTCACTTGAATCAGCAAATAATTCCTCTTTGCAAAACGCTAAAATCATTGCTTCTTCTTCTTCTTCCAATGCAAAATCCAAAAACTCATTATTGGCTTTATCAATAATAAAATAGTTCACGATGCGTACGTTGTCATCTATTACTCCAACGATTACACGAATTTCTAGTCCTGCAGCGGAATACAGTTCATCTTCCTCATCCACTTCAACATCTAATAGAAACTCATAACGCTTACCTTCAATAATCTTCGTCGGATCTAAAATTTCTTCTATTGAAAATTGCGTAATATTCATATTCATGCTCCTTCCGGGAAATGCTTCTATTTTATCATAAACGAAAATTGCCGCGCGTCAAATAACAATCATTCATTTACACCGTGACAGCAACGTTTTCATATGACAAACTAGAAATTAAGGAGTGATGGACTTTGAAAAATCTATTTTATTACGAAGATGCAATGATGAAGGAATTTACGGCACAGGTTGTGAAAACAAGTAAAGATGAAACGGGAAATTTCATTGTACTGAACAATACGGCATTTTATCCTACTGGTGGCGGGCAACCCCATGATACAGGCTGGATTAATGAACTGGAAATTATTGATGTTGAGAAAATTGATGAGGAAATTCGTCATTATACGGCAGCCGATGTGTCGAATATTTCCGGGGAAATATCCGGAAAATTACATTGGTCGCGTCGATTCGACCATATGCAACAACATGCGGGACAGCATATTTTAACGGCAGCCTTTGTGGAATTATTCGATATGGCGACAGTAAGCTTCCACTTAGGAACAGAGCTTGTCACAATCGATTTAAATGTTGGTGAAGTATCTGAAGATCAGTTGGCGGCAGTGGAAAAACGTGCTAATGAAATCATTTTGGAAAACCGTCCGATTGAAACAAAATGGGTGACAAAAGAGGAATTAGCGCAATATAACTTACGAAAAGATGTGAAAGTCGACGAAGATATCCGGTTAGTCATTATCCCTGACTATGACTACAACGGCTGTGGCGGTACACATCCTACTTCTACCGGACAAGTAGGCTTGTTGAAGATTTTAGCTACGGAGAAAATGAAGAAGCAGATTCGTATACATTTCGTTTGCGGTAATCGCGTATTACAGCAGCTGGCTATGCGTAAACAGGTTTTAAGCGATGTAGCCCGCCAATTGAGCTCACCGGAAGAAGAAGCAGCTGAAGCGTTGCGTAAATTCGCGAAAACGGCCAAGCAAACAGAGAAAAGTTTAACGGAAGCACAAGACGCCCTTCTTGAATTTGAAGCAAAAGAGTTAGCAAACGAAGCAGTTGCTGCAGCGACATTCGAAAACCGCTCAATTCAAAGTCTGCAAAAGCTGGCGCGTTTTATCACTCAGCAAAATGGTGAGGCAATTGCACTGCTCGTTGCCAATAATGAAGACAAGCTACAATTTGTTGCGGCACGCGGCAGTGAGCAAACGAAATCGATGAAAGATATTTCTGCTGCTGCTTTACCGCTCATTAATGGTAAAGGCGGCGGAAATGATGCACTTGTGCAAGGCGGCGGTGAAAAAAAGGTATCGGCAGAAGCGCTGATTGAGGCTATGAAAGAAGTAATTCAATAACCTGTTGCGGGATAAATGAAAAAGCTAATGATGGATTGTACCATTCATTAGCTTCTTCTATTTAACCTGCACGCAGTCCATTCATACCACGGCGGACATTTGTTATATCAGTATAACCGAGCTTCACAAGTTCCTTGCACGCCTTATTACTGCGCGCCCCACTTTGACAAATGACGACAATTGGCCGATCTTTCGGCAAATCCCCTAAATACGTTCCAAGAGGACGATTAATAAACTGAGGAATGTGAGCCTCTTTATATTCATTTTGTGTACGGACATCCACAAATACATATTTCTCGTCTTCCAGTAAAGGCTGCAGCTCTTTTGTCGTAATATATTTCACGCCTTTTTTCGGCATAAAACGTACGATCATTGCAATAATTCCCACCATTGCAAGTAGTGTAATAATCCCTTCCATTTGCATACTCCTAAAATCTGTTTTCACTTATTTTACGATACTCTGCACAAGCTTACGAATATTTTGCGCTTTTAGAAAGGGATCCCTACTCTTATAGGATTATATTAGAACTTTTTTGAGTTTATTAGAACAATGGAACACTTTATTTGAACAGTTCACCTGTTTATTAGAAGAACTAAAACCTATTTTAGAACTTCTTGAACATTTATTAGAACTTCCACATTATATTAGAACTTTTTCAAGCTTATTAGAAAACATGCAGCATATATTAGAAAATCTACTGACTAGCTTTCCTTTTTCAGCTCAACGGCATAAATTTCAGGCAAATTAAAGACCCGGTAAGGAAACAGACTATTCCCCAACCCTCTGTTTACGATCATTTCCGTTTCCTGCTCTTCATAAATCCCCGCAGTGTATTTTGGCATGAAACCTTGTGTTGGCGCAAAAAGTCCGCCGATAAATGGCAGACGAATTTGGCCGCCATGTGCATGCCCTGTAAACACTAAATCGATTTCCTTTTCAACATATGTTTCAAACAGCTCAGGACGATGCGACAATAACACTTTAAATGCGTCCGGATCCATATTGTAAAGGGCTTCATCTATCGACTGACCCACTTCTTTTCCCATTAATGGGTCCTCAACACCCGCAACGATAATGTGCTCTCCGTTGCGCTCCAATTGGACCGCATCATTCGGCATTACATGGACACCGAGCTCATTTAAAGCAGTATATATTTCATCTGTTAAATTCAATGCAACTTCGTGGTTACCGAGGACATAGTATACATCCGTAATTTCGACCAACTGGCGGACAGCCTGCAAACTGTTTTCCAGGTCATAGCGGCGACTATCTACTAAGTCACCCGTTAAGAAAATAGCATCCGGTTGGGTAGCCTGCACTTTTTTTACTAACCGTGACTGATTTTCCCCGAATGTTGCATCATGCAGATCGGTCACTTGGGTAATCCGGTATCCATCAAAACTCGCCGGAATTTTCTCTGATTCATGTACATAATCGGTCGTGACAAGCCAATTATTATTTATATATAAAAATAGATAGACAACACCTATAAAAATGATTAATTTCAATAACTTTTTCAATTTATTCGCTCAATTCATTGTGAGTTTTAAGCAGCTACTAATACCACCCATCTTTATCAATAATATTGAACTGTTTCGGAACATTCAAGTGTAAAATCCGTTTACCAATTAATTCGTTGAGTGGATGATTATAGCTTTCATACTCAGAAGAGCTTAATAGTTCCATAGACAAACGCATTGATTTTGCCGTAAATTTCGTTTCGGTCTCCTCAATGTATAGCTTGTTTTCATTCCACCAAATCTTTGGAGCTGTAACATACGGCGAAATATAAACACGATTCAAATACAGCGGTGTCTCGTAATAAGAAACCTCTATTTTATTGTCATTTGATTCGGTCCAGGAAATAAAGACCGGTAAGTGATGGCCCGTTTGTTTGCGAATAACCTCAATGTTTTCTGCCGTTGCTTCAAATGTTTTAGAAAATTTTAGATGCTCTTCCTTCAGACTTTCAAACTGACGATTTTTTAAATCCTTCTCCAGCTGTTCAGTTTCCTCCAGTTGCTGCTGTAAAACTTTATCAGAAGCAATCTTTTCCACATTGCCCGATACAAACAGCAAATAGACAAGTGCCAATATTCCACAACTAAAGTAAATTACCGCAAACCAAAGTGTTCTTTTCGGCTTCCAGATTTGCACCTTTGAAACTAACACGTTTGTAACTATCATAGCTATACCTATTATTATAAGAAGTATCAAAATGCCACTCATGTGCGTGTCACCTCTCTTTTCTGTCGGATCAACGCAATCAGAAGCCAAATAACGATGACATAAACAGTACTTCGTCCGATAATCTGCATTGCTCCATCACTAAAAACAAATTGCCATATATCATACTTATATTGGCGAATTAATAAGAAGATACCGGCAGCGAGTATGATAAAAGCGATCTTTGAGAAATCAAACATGGCGTGCAAAAAATAGCCGATCGATGCGGCAAGTAATGTACAAACAATAAAACCGATAATAGCAGTAAATGAAATAGTGGAGTCGTAATATATATTCTGTTCTCCCGTACTCAACAGATTAATAAAAACTGAAATAATTAATGTGCTAATTGCAGCCGCAAGTGTAAAAATACATAAAATGATAAGGAATATTCCTGTTGAAGCAACTTCCGTTAAATTTGTCGTGACAATCGAATAATTTTGCCGGGCAAGCTGCTTTGAAGCAAGCATCCAACCTAAAATCAGCATGAGTATAATCGTATAAATAAAAAATCCGTCCAATGAATAAAAGCGCTCTTCATAATTTACAAAACTAGTTCCTGTTCCTAACGAACCGCTCATACCGCCCGAAAGTAACCCCATAAAAATATAAACAATCAGCACCGTACTGAACAGCGAGCTGTACGCCTTACATTTCCATTTTACCTGCTCATAAATATTACGCATTGGACTTACTGTTACGATAGATGTCATCAACGGAACCCCCTTTCGATGTCGTCAACGCTTTGCATACATCACTAGCCGATAAACTTTGCATCCTTACGCCATCAGGTAATGGCAATTCACTGTTTTTCACAATCGCTTCATAAATTGGACCGTTTTCATATGTCGCAAGTAGTTCATATTCTTTTAGTGCCGGCTGCACATTCTCCTTTTGCCCTACTAGCTTGACCGCTAGCTGCTGCACCTCTTCGACTGGAGCGAATAATTCGACTTGCCCTTCATGCAACAGCAAAATGTCTTCGATTAAATGCTCCATTTCATTTAAATAATGACTGGAAATAATCATTATGCGCGGATATGCCATGAAGTCCTTTAAAATAACGCGGTACATATCATCACGGATTGTCTCATCCATGCCATTCATCGGCTCATCCAGCAATGTAATCGCACAGCGGCTGGCAATACCGTAAATCAAATTGAATACGGCTTTTTGACCTTTGGATAAGTGATGGTGGTGATTTTTTTTGGATATCCTGCTAAACTTCAATAGTTCAAATGCTAATTCTGTTGCAAAATTTTTATAAAACCTTTTCCCCGATTCAAGAATTTCCTGTAAGTTCATCACTGACGGAAAAGTCATCGCATCCTCGATAAAAATGGTATTCGCAGCGACCGTTAAATTTTGAAATGGTCTTTTTCCAACGACTTCAATGATTCCACCCGATGTTTTTACATGCCCTGCTAATATTTTCAGCAATGTCGACTTGCCGACACCATTTCGTCCAATGAGCCCAATAATCTTTGGTTCTGTAATTTCAAAAGATACCTGTGTCAATATTGTCTTTCTGCCGTACCGCTTTTCCACTCGTTCGCAAACAATCATTCATTCACCCCTCCTTTTGAATATGCTTGATCAGCTCAATTAAATCTTCATCCATTACCCCTAAACGTTTTGCTTCTTCTACAATTTCCTTTGCCATCTTCGTCAATGTATCACTTCGTCTCGTTGTTAAAATCCGATGTTTTGCATCCCCCATCACGAACATACCAAGCCCTCTCTTTTTATATAAAATTTCTTTTTCTACTAAAATCGTCAGACCTTTCCCTGCGGTTGCCGGATTAATATTAAAAATTTCAGCAAGCTGATACTGGGAATAAACTTTTCCTTCCGGAAGCAGCCGGTCCGCCAATATCTCATTTTCGAGCCATTCCGCTACTTGCATATAAATTGGCATTGTACTCTGTGTGTTAAAAATCAAAGAGATCCTCCTTTCTAAGTTATCCAGTACATTAGTGTTGTAATGTACTATATAAAAAATAAGCTTATTTGTCAATAAATCAAGAAATATTATCCACATATACTATTTATCCACAAAGTTATACACATTAACGTCGATTATCCACAATTTAATCACCATTTTTCAACAGGTTAAATTATATTTATCCACAAAAAATATTTTAAAATTCTATTTTAGAACAGGATTTCAAAAAAATATTCGAATATATTTTCATTTGTTCTAGAAACCGTCATATTTTTCTTCGTAAAGTCTATTTATTTTTATACGAAATAGGAATATTTTTAATTTCTTATATCCATGATCTGTTAAAAATAAAAAACAGTCCTCCGTTATTCGATAAATTTGTTACATTATCTACAAGTTATCCACATCGTTCTATTTGTTATCCACTAAAAAAAAGCATTTTAAAAGCGATATGTTATCACTTCTAAAATGCTTTTCAAATTCATTATTTAATTTCCTTCAATGTGGCTTCCACTTCTTCTTTTACTTGTAAATTCTCTTCGCCGAATAGAATTTCATTCAATGCATCGTCCCCAGAACCTTCCGCCAGTGGTACGCGCGAACGATATGCTGCGCGACATACTAAATGCCCTGAAACAGGTGCCGTAATAAATACGAAGATAATTCCTAAAATGAGACGAATGCTCACATAGCCATCATGGATCCAAAAGTAAATGAACCCGCCGAACAAGCAAAGCAATACAGAAAGTGTCGCACTCTTCGTAGCTGCATGTGAGCGTGTATACACATCCGGCAAACGTATCATGCCGAATGCGCTAATGACACTCACAATTGCACCGAACAAGATAAGAAGTGCCGCCATTAATTCAATCAGCTGATTTACGTTCAACAATGACACCTCTTTCTATATATTTCGAGAATGCAATTGTTCCGATAAATGCTAAAATCCCCAGTATTAAAATGGCTTCCAGAAATGCCTTTGTTTTTAGAACAATCGACACGATGGCGATGGCAGAAATTAAATTAACACCAATCGTATCAAGAGCGATTGCGCGGTCAGGCAGTGACGGCCCTTTTATTACACGAAATAGGGAAAGTCCGATTGCCACCATAAATAGAACAAGTGCCGCCTTTAGGATTAAATCGATCATTGTGTCACCTCCAAAATGGCACGTTCAAACTTGCCGATTGAACGGAGTACCGTTTCTTTCGATTCTTCTATATCCATCGCGTGAATATAAAACGTACTGCTATCTTCTGAGACTTCCATTACAACTGAACCCGGTGTCAACGTTAACAACAGGGCCAATGTTGTCACTTGATAGTCCCCTCTTAATTTTGTTTCATAAGTAAAAATACCCGGTGTAAAATTCATCTGTGGATCCAGCACTTGTTTTAATACAGAAATACTTGATGAAAGCAGCTCTCGAATAAATATTAGGATGAGCTTAATAATCTTTAATACACGACGCAAGTAAAACTGTGTTCCGAAAAATCGATGCATAGCATATAAAATCAATGTTCCGACTAAAAAGCCTGACATAAATGTCGTAAAGTCTGCAGTTGGATCATCCTTCAGCAAAAACCAAAGCGCCGCAATAAATAAATTAATAATAAATTGACCTAGCATGTGCTCACCCTCCTTTATTTATTCGTATTTAAAACCGCATCAATGTATACGGAAGGATTTGATAATGTGTAGGCAGCATCATTCACATAAACCGCCAGACCTTCTGCGCCAACCCCTAAAGCAACAATACAGATCGTCAATAGCACAAATGATACCATCGCCCCGCGTGGCATCCGAATTTTGTCCTCTTCATTAATCGATGTTTCTCCAAAAAATGAAGCAAGGAAAATACGCATTAATGAATAGAGCACGATGATACTCGAACCGAATGCCAGTGCCAACAAAATATAGGACTCTGTTTCAACAGCACCCTGGCCGATCAATACTTTTCCGATAAATCCGCTTAATGGCGGAATTCCGACAAGTGCACATAACATAATGAAGAACAGCCAGCCGAATACCGGATAAATTCGAATTAAACCATTCATATTTTTCACGACAATTTCCCCTGTTAAAAGCACCATTGTTCCGATAAGTAAAAACAGCAATGCCTTACCGAGCATGTCGTGGATTAAGTAATATACCGCGCCTGCCATTGCAGATTCAGTTCCGATTGCAAGTGCCGTCAATATAAAGCCAACACTGATGATAACGTTATACGTAGCAATTGTCCGTACATCGCGTCCGGCAAATGCGCCCATACATCCTGCTATAATTGTCAGTCCTGCCATCACGCCGATCGCTGTATGCGTTACTTCCGGCTGTAATGGAAACATAAGCGTGAACGTACGGAATAATGCATAAATACCGACTTTTGTTAGTAGCGCAGCAAATAATGCCTGTACCGCTGTTGGAGGCACACTGTATGAACCAGGCAGCCAAAAGAACAGCAGCAAGCCTCCCTTTAAAGCAAATACAATGAGGAAAACTAGTGCTACAACCGTCAGTAACGGATCTTGGCCGGCTTCTGCAACGCGCTGTGCAATATGTGCCATATTTAATGTCTTTAACGTTCCGTACATGAATGCGAGTGCTACAAGGAAAATCCACGAAGCGACTACATTAATGAGCACATACTTGATCGACTCGCGCAGCTGTATCTTTCCACCGCCCAATGCAACAAGTACATAAGACGCCAGGAGCATTACTTCAAAACAAACGAATAAGTTGAAAATATCGCCAGTTAAAAACGAACCGTTTACGCCTGCAAGTAAAAACAGAACGAACGGATAAAAATACATTTTTTCGTGACGTTCGCCAATTGTAGAGAAGGCATAGATTAAACAGACTGCTGTAACAATGCTTGCCGTCAAAACAAGAAGGACCGAAAATGAATCGGCAACAAATAATATACCGAATGGCGGTGCCCAACCACTAAAGTCTATACGCATAATACCTTCTGTTTGAATAAGCTGTAACAGGACAACGGATGTTGCTATTACAAAAATCATAGTTACTAAACTTACAACTCGCTGAAGTTTAATATTATTATTTAAAAATACTAATAATGCCGCCGTTATAATCGGCACAATCATAGGCAAAACAATTATATTATTCATCTGATGACCCTCCAAGTTCCTCTAGATCATCGGTTCCGTTCATTAAATACATACGATAAGCCAATACGAGTAAAAAGGCCGTAACAGCAAAGCTGATAACGATTGCTGTTAAAATCAATGCTTGTGGCAAAGCATCGGTATAGGGTGCGGCCGCTTGACCTAATAACGGTACACTCCCCTTTTTTAATCCGCCGACTGTCAATAACAACAGGTGAACGGCATGAGATAAAATGGCGGTGCCGACAATTACACGTATGACACTACGAGAGAGGATTAAATAAGTAGCGACTGCGACTAAAATGCCGACAAGTACAATCATTAATGATTCCATACTATTCATCCTCACTTATATTTAAAATAATCGTTACGAGTGTACCGATAACCGTCAATGCGACACCTGCTTCAAAAATCGTAACAGTCGACAAATGTTTTTCTCCTACTAATGGAAGATTATAATAACCATCTGTCTGTGTTAAAAAAGGTACATCAAAGAAAATCGAGGCAATGGCAGAACCTGTCGTCAGCAATACACCGACTGCAGCAACTTTTTTAAAGTCGAACGGCATGCCTTTATGCACGGTTTCAATGTCGTACGTCAAATATAACAGGACAATCCCCGAGCCAAGCACTAGTCCGCCGATAAATCCGCCACCCGGAGCATTATGTCCTGCAAAAAATAAATACATACCAAGCGTAAAGACGATGAATACAACGCCTCGTACGACTGATTTTAAAATAACATCATTTACTTTCAACGTCTGCATCCCCCTTTTTCGCCTTAAGCTTAATAAGTGTGTAGACGCCAAGTCCTGCAATGAAAAGTACCACTACTTCAAGCATCGTATCAAATGCACGGAAATCGCCTAGAATCGTGTTGACGATATTTTTTCCTCCTGCCAAATCATACGAGTCCTCAAAGAATTTTGAAATTGGTTCAAAACGATCGTAATTCATTACAGCTAATCCGATCAGTGTCACTGTTGCACCGACCGCAATCGAAATTGTTACTTTCGCAAAACGCCAGCTTTTAGAAATATACTCATTTTTAAGCTTCGGTAAATATTTGAATGATAGTAAGAACAATGCTGTTGTAACTGATTCTACGACAAGTTGTGTAAGCGCCAAGTCCGGAGCTCTGAACACGACGAAGAAAAAGGCAACAGAATAGCCGAGAACCCCGTTCAAAAGCACAACTGTAATTCGCTGCTTAGCAAATATGATCGCTATTGCAGCCGCAATCATAACGAATACAAGAACCAGTTCATAAGGCTCGATCACCGAGTCTTTTGAAGGATTCCAGCTGAACACGTCCGCATAAATCATATACCCTGCCAATAGAGTTACAAAAAACACATAGATATATACGAAATAATAAGTTAAGTTACCGTTCATATAACGGTTTGTTACACGTCCTGATACACTCTCACTTGAATTGATCACACGTTCATAAATCGCATTTAACGTAAAGCTTTGCGGAATTAACTGGTAGACTGGACGCCATTTTTTTAATGTACGATATAAGAAGTACCCTACAACAATGACACCAAGCGTCATAATAAGCTCCGTGTTAAACCCGTGCCATGCTGAAATATGAGGCGTCAATTCCTCAGCCGAAGGAAACATTGGATAAATGCTTGCCATCGCCGGACTTAAAATATAATGGCCCAAAACATTCGGGAATATAAAAATTCCAATGACGAATGCCACTAAAACAAATGGTGAAATTAACATACCAAATGGCGCTTCATGTGGCGGCTTTTCCAGACGATCCGGCTGTATTTTCCCGAAGAAAGTACGCATGACGATAATGACACAGTAAATAAACGTAAAAATACTTGCCACCCAGGCGATGATCGGGAATAAAAGGCCAATGCTATCAAGTGAGAAAATATCAAGCTGCGTAATTTTTAATGTTGCTGTAAAGAACATTTCCTTACTTAAAAAGCCATTGAATGGTGGTAAACCTGCCATTGAGGCACTGCCGATGACGGCAATTGTGAATGTAAATGGCATTAACGACATCAAGCCGCCTAGTCGGCGAATATCACGTGTGCCTACTTCATGATCGACGATACCGACCATCATAAAGAGCGCACCTTTAAATGTTGAGTGGTTGATTAAATGGAATAGTGCAGCAAAAGTAGCCTGCGTATATATTACTGACTGTGTTGAATATCCAAAATGCAGCGCTGCAGAACCAAGACCGAATAATGACATGATCAGTCCAAGCTGACTAATCGTAGAGTATGCGAGCAATGCCTTTAAATCATACTGACGAACCGCATTGAACGAGCCCCAGAATAATGTTAGAAGACCTACCCCGCTCACTGCCCAAAACCAAACTTCATGCCCGCCGAAAATCGGTGTTGTACGAGCTACTAAGTAAATACCCGCTTTTACCATCGTTGCGGAGTGTAAATAGGCGGAGACAGGTGTCGGTGCTTCCATCGCATCCGGCAGCCAAATATGGAATGGGAATTGTGCTGATTTTGTAAACGCACCTAAAAGTACAAGACACATTGCCGGAACAAAATAAACACTCGATTGCACGACATCCAAATTCTCAATAATTTCGCGAATACTAAACGTTCCGGATGCAACATATAACATTAAAAAACCGGCGAGCATAGCGACCCCACCAGAAACGGTAATGGTCATTGCTTTTCGCGCACCTGCACGAGATGCTTTACGATGATGCCAGAATGCAATTAACAGGAAAGACGATACGCTCGTTAATTCCCAAAATACATAAAGCACCATTAAGTTATCCGAAAATACGACGCCTAACATCGCGCCCATAAATAATAGTAAATAGCAATAGAAATGGTGTAATGATTCTTTCGTTGATAAATAGAAAATTGAGTAAAGTATTACTAAACTGCCTACCCCAGTAATGAGTAAGCTAAAAATCATACTCAAGCCGTCTAAATAAGTAGTAATATTAATACCGAAAGAGGGGATCCACTCAAATGTTTTGATGAACACTTCGCCATTGGCAATTCGAGGGATATATGTAGCTAAAATCGAAAACAACGCAACAGGGACAATTAATACGAACCAACCTAAATGTATATTTTTAAATCCCCTGTATATTAACGGGATTAATGCTGCAGCAATAAATGGGAGCATAATCGAGAAAGCAATAACCAAAAGCAATAACCTCCTAACCTATTGAGCCGATAATAATATGTAAAGTTCGGCATTCGAACAATCACACTTGACTATCTATATAACTATCTTCATAATAATGTGGCATATGGGGAATATATTTTCCAACAACAGTAATCTTTTAAAAATTACAAATGCAAAAAATATAACAAAAATTTACTGAATATAAATATGCATCATAGAAATAAGTATACAATAATAATGAGTGCATTGCACTGTAATAGCCTTCGTATTATCTCAATTATGCTTAATTTCTAAAAATATATTCGGATTCATTTCATTATTATAGGATAAGAAAAAGAGGTGCGAACTAAAATGAAACATGTTAAAGGCCGATTAGACGAAAGTATTTTGGTTTGTGTATACTACGGACAAAATGGTGAGCGTTTAATTCGCCGAGGACACAAGCTTGCTACACTACTTGACTGCCCATTATATGTGTTGACTGTTGATTCAAAGCCACTTGATGCATTTGATGCTGAAAAATCCGGCTATATCGAACAGTGGAAAGAACTGACTGATGAATTGGAAGTTGAACAATTCATTATTAAGGATAATGAAAAGCGTCCATTCCATAAAGTTATAACAGAGATTGCAATGGACTTTAATATCACTCAAATCATTGTGGGTCAAAGTGCTCAAAGCCGCTGGGAGGAAATCACAAAAGGTTCCTTCTTGAATGTCCTTTTAAAAGAAGTACCATTCGTTGATTTTCATATTGTATCGGTAAAGCGTCCTTCTGAGGATGAACTGATCGATGTTTATGAAAAAGGTGTCCGTGCTTATATAATCCAGGAAAATGACTACTATAAAGTCGTGTTTACATGCCCTAAAATAGTGGCTTTGGAAGGTATTTTCTTTAAGGAAATCGGAACAGACTTCGATAATGGGATATTCAAATTCAATTATAACGGGAAACTTTTAGAGGCTGATATAACAGAAGGTACTGTTAATAACCCTGAAATTCTACCTAAAGATCGTTTTACATCACTAAAACCTTAATACGAAAGCTGTTTCCAAGTTATTGGAGCAGCTTTTTTTAGAATATAAAATACGAAAGGACTTTTAAAATGAAATTTGAAGTACCAAAGACTAAGAAACTATACGAACAAATTGCCGCTATAATTGAACATAAAATTACGATCGGGGAAATTTCGCCTGGCGATAAATTAGATTCCGTTGAACAGCTTGCCAAAAACTTTGAAGTTGGGCGCTCTGCCATCCGTGAAGCATTAACTGCTCTTCAGGCACGGGGTATTATCGAAATTCGCCAAGGAGAAGGAACCTATATCCGCAAAGTAACTGCCCAGGATATTTCTTTAAACATTCCTACATATGCCTCATTTTCTGAGCAGGATTTACAGCAAATATTTGAAGTACGGAAAATTTTAGAATTAGGTCTTATTGAGAATGCTGCAAAACGCAGAACGACTCGGCAGCTTGAACAATTAGAAGAAGCGCTCAGTAAAATGAATGATGCACTAATCGATCCTGAGGCAAGCAGTAATGCCGATATGCAATTTCATGCAATCATTGCCGAAGCAGCGGATAACCCTCTCCTTGTTTCGATGCTTCAAAGTGTTTCCAAGCCAATTGCACGGCAAATCCAGCATACCCGTTCCATTTTATCCACTTCAGATCATGCCGCTTTACACAATTTACATGAAGAACATACTGCGATCTACAACGCTTTAGTGCATGCAGATGATATACAGGCTAAAGAGGCGATGGCAAAACACCTTAAAACCGTTGAATCATTACTTTTTGAACAATAATGTTTTTTAAACGTTATTATTCTCGTTAAATACTATTTCATTAAGTCATCAGATGACCTGTTGACTTAATTATCAGAAAGTTGTAAATTTAATAGAACAGGGGGGATTGGATGAATGTATCATTATTCGCTACATGTTTAGTTGATATGGTTCAAAGTAATATCGGAAAAAACACGGTTGAGCTGCTGGAACGCTTAGGCTGTAAAATAAGTTTCCCAAAAGGCCAAACATGTTGCGGCCAGCCAGCCTATAATAGCGGCTATGTAAAAGCTTCTAAAGAAACGATGAAAAATACAATCCGCGTATTTGAAGATGCAGAAGTCATTGTCTGTCCGTCAGGTTCTTGTGCATATATGCTGAAAGAATATGTTCATATTTTTAAAGATGAGCCACTTTGGCAGGAAAAGGCACAAAAAATCGCAGACAAGACATATGAACTGACACAATTTATTGTCGACGTACTTAAAATTGAGGATGTTGGAGCAAAACTGAACGGAACGGCTACATATCATCCTTCATGTCATATGACACGCTTATTGAAAGTGCAACAGGCTCCCCTCAAATTGCTTCGTAATGTAGACGGTCTTGAACTTATGGAAATGCCACTAAAGGAAAATTGCTGCGGCTTTGGCGGAACATTCTCTATTAAAATGGGGCCGATTTCAGAACAAATGGTAGATGAAAAGATCGCTTCTGCCGAGCAAATTGCTGTCCATTATTTAATAGGCGCTGATGCAGGCTGTCTCATGAACATCGGCGGACGGATTGACCGGAAAAACATTGATATAAAAACAATGCATATCGCAGAAATTTTGAATAGCCGCTAATAGAGAGGACGTGTTTCAAATGGCGATGAAAATCAGTCAGCAAAAATTTAATGAACGTCTATCATCCAACTTGGAAAATGATTTTATGCGTGGTGCTGTAGCCGGCGCACAGCATCGCTTTCAAACAAGACGGAGCGTTGCTGTTGATCCCTTAGATTGGGAAGAGTGGCGCAACCATGGTGAAGAAATCCGGCAGCATGTTTTGGAAAATCTTGATTACTATTTATATGAGTTGAGTACAAGCGTTGAAGCACGAGGCGGTCATGTATTTTTTGCCCAAACCGCCGAAGAAGCTACCGAATACATTTCAACAATTGCGAAACAAAAGAATGCCAAAAAGATAGTGAAAGCAAAATCGATGGTAACCGAAGAAATCAATTTAAACGCACACTTGGAACAGCTCGGATGTGAAGTGATCGAAACGGATTTAGGCGAATATATTTTACAGCTTGATGACCATGATCCACCTTCTCATATCGTGACACCGGCACTCCATAAAAATAAAGATCAGATTCGGGAAGTGTTTGAACAAAAAATTGGCTATACGGCTTCTTCCCAACCTGAAGAACTGGCACTTCATGCCCGTAAAGTTTTACGTGACCATTACTTAACGGCGGATATCGGCATTACGGGATGCAATTTTGCTGTTGCCGAAACGGGTTCTGTTTGTTTAGTAACGAATGAAGGAAATGCGGATTTAGTAACAGCCTTGCCGAAAACACAAATTTCAGTCATGGGAATGGAGCGTTTAGTTCCCACATTTGAAGAAATGGAAGTTCTCGTCGGCATGCTGACACGCAGCGCGGTTGGCCAGAAATTGACAAGCTATATTACAGTGCTGACAGGCATAAAAGAAGCGCTTGAAGTCGATGGACCCGAAGAATTCCATTTAGTCGTTGTAGACAATGGACGTTCTTCAATTTTAGGCGGGGAATTTCAATCGATTTTACAGTGCATTCGCTGTGCTGCATGTATTAATACATGCCCTGTTTACCGTCATGTTGGGGGGCATACGTACGGATCCATCTATTCAGGTCCTATCGGTGCCGTATTATCACCGTTATTAGGTGGTTATGATGATTATAAAGAGCTGCCCTATGCCTCTACTCTATGTGGCGCATGTACAGATGTATGCCCAGTAAAAATTCCATTGCACCAGTTGCTTCATAAGCACCGGGAAGTAATCGTTGAACGGGAAGGCCGTGCTCCAATAAGTGAAAGTTTGCTCATGCAGGCATTTGGGATGGGCACTTCTTCAAAGTCAATCTATCAATTGGGCACTAAAATGGCTTCAACCGTTATGAAGCCATTTACGAAAAACGAAAAAATTACAAATGGTCCCGGTCCACTGAAAAACTGGACAGCGTATCGTGATTTTCCTTCCGTGCAAAAAGAACGTTTTCGTGACTGGTTTGAACAGCATAACAAGGGAGGCAAATCCAAATGATTCAAAATCGAGAGCCCTTTTTACAAACAATCGCTGCACGTCTTGGCAGATCCGCTCCTTCTTTAACAAAACCCGAAAGAAACTGGAAGCACCTGCCTCAACACGAAGTATTGAAGGACGCTTCGATGGAAGAACTTATCGAAGTGTTGAGAGAACAATGCTTAAACATTCACACTACATTAAAGAGATGCACCCAACAGCAATTGCCTGAAATATTAAATGAAACAATTGCAGACTACGGTGGCGGGCGCGTAATTTACAGTAATGATTCCCGATTTAGAGTGCTGAATGTGTTACCCGTTTTCGAACAATATGAACATTTAAAGTGGCAATCTGCAAAAGGTTACCAAAATATCGACTTTGCTGAACAGGCAAATGTCGGTGTCGTAATCAGCGAAGTGACATTAGCGGAATCCGGCACGATCATGCTTCAAGCGTCACCTGAAGTTGGTCGAACACTTTCATTTTTGCCTGAAAATTCGATTGCAATTATCCCGAAAAGCAGCATCGTTCCCCGCATGACACAGGCTGCTCAGTTTCTACGGGAGCAGTCACATGTCTCATCCTGTATCAATTTCATTACAGGACCAAGCAACTCAGCAGATATCGAAATGAACTTAGTCGTCGGTGTACACGGGCCGGTAAGAATGACGTATATTTTGGTGGAGGATTATTAAAAAAGAACTTCGGACATTAAAATCCGAAGTTCTTTTATTTACCCCTAGTCCCCTACTCGATCACGAGGCAGGAAAAATGCCACGAGCAATAATAATGTCAGTACCGATATCGCGTTCATTGTAAAGTGAATGCCCATCTTATCAATAAGAATCCCAATAACAACCGAGCCAATTGCCCCCATCCCAAATGCTACACCGACTGTTAACCCGGCCATAGTACCGATTTTCGATGGGACAAGTTCCTGTGCATACACAACAGTCACTGTAAAGCTGACCATAATTAAGAGCCCAATAATAATGAGTAGAATCATTACAGCAGGCAACGGGACAAACGGAAGAGCCAGGCAAAACGGAATCGGTGCGATCACCGACAGCAATATAATATTTTTCCGACCGAAGCGATCTGATAATGGGCCACCAAAAAATGTGCCTACAACCCCAACTGCCATAAATATAAAGATAAACAGCTGACCGCGCTCAACACTCATCCCATACTGTTCCGATAAATAAAAGACATAGAAACTTGTTATATTCGTAACGTAAAACGAACGGGCAAATATAATGAACAGCAGCACGAGTAAAGCCATTCCAACTTGTTTTTTCGTTAAAGGAGGCAAGGACGAAATCAGCATTTTTTTGATTTTTGATCTCTTTTCCGCCTCGAGCTGACGTTTATACCACATTGATATTTTCGTTAATAAAAAGATCCCGATTGACGTAAAAATAAGAATTACCGATACGCCGTACATCCCGAAAGGCAAAATGATAAATGCGCTTAGTAGTGGAGCTAATGCCTGTCCGCTGTTGCCCCCTACCTGATAAATGGACTGAGCTAAGCCGCGCTTATTACCCGCAGCCATAAACGACACACGTGATCCTTCCGGGTGGAAAATGGCTGAACCAAGTCCCAAGAATAGAACCGACACTAAAATCATCCAGTATTCGCCCGCTAATATGAGCATTGTCAACCCGATAAATGAGCTCACCATCCCAAGCGGCAATGCATACGGAAATGGCTTCCTATCTGTCATAAATCCGACGGCCGGCTGTAGTAGGCTGGCAACCATATTCAAAACAAATGAAATCAGGCCAAGTTGCGTAAACGTTAATCCTAAATCACGCTCCAATAATGGGAACATCGCTGGTATAACCGCCTGCATCGTATCATTGATTAAGTGACATACCCCAATGGAGACCATGATGGGATAAACAGGGTTCGATTGTTTTACTGTTGTAGTCGACAATTTTTCACATTCTTTCTGTTATATCAATTTTACTTCTCATATTTCTCAGCTCACCCATATGCTGTCGTTTTATAACCCTTTCACTTTTAACTCTCATCATGAATTGGTTAAAGTGCATAGTTTATCGCATTTTATTCATACTACCCATTAAAAGGAGGGATTATCATAGAACTGAACCTTGGCGAAATGATTTTACGTGCAAGCTGTGCATTTTTCGCAATTTTAATACTCGCTCGTATTATCGGTAAAAAGCAAGTGAGTCAGCTCACTTTCTTCCACTATGCCACGGGTATCACATTTGGTTCGATTGCTGCCGAAATATCGACTCAAGTGGAAACCCCTTTTTTAGATGGTATAGTTTCTTTAATAGTGTGGACAGTATTAACAGTTGCCGTCAGCTATATTTCATTCAGATCAAAAAATGCACGTATCCTTTTTGACGATAAACCACAGATTGTCATTAATAATGGTGTCATATTAAATAATGAATTGAGAAAAGCGCGGCTTCATCCAGACGAGCTTGCTATGCTGTTGCGTGAACAGAGTATTTTTTCATTTGATGAAGTACAGTATGCCGTTTTTGAAACAAATGGAGAACTAAGTGTCCTGAAAAAACCGCTTGCCCGGACTGCAACAACAGCAGATGTTTCCGTATCTGCTCCTTCCCCGCAATACTTGCCGATGGAATTGATTACAGATGGACAAATTATTCGAAAAAATTTAAATGAACTTCAACTTACGGAAGACTGGCTCAGAAAAAAATTAGCAAAGAAAAATATCCATGACGTCAATAAAGTTTATTATGCGCAAATTTTAGAAAATGGATCGCTCTATATTAGTATAAAAAATGCTAGTCCACCTTCATAAACATTAACTCTCATTATATTCCTAATTTTCCTGTAAGTTAATAAAAAAAGCAGAAATCTCGTATAGGAACGTGATTTCTGCTTACAATTTATACTTTTAAATATCGGATATTTTTCTTGCTCATTTGAATTCCGATTAATACGATGACAACAAGTAGGACAAGAACAACAAGTAGCGTATACCAGTAATTTTCCATTAATACACTGTCAGTAAGGAGGCCTGTTCCGTACTTTGCCAGCTTCCACGGTGTAATACTCCAAAAGCTGCCGATTAATGTATCAATAAGCAGGCCGACTGGAATGAGAATAATTGTAATAGTAGCAGCGACCGATGTTTGGAAGGCTGCACTCATAGCAACAGTTAGTGCCATGACAAACAGTAACCATATGCAATACGTACCGAGCATTGCCAGAAATTTTGTTACATCTACAGTTCCGTAAAGGAGAGCCGTATAATACATGCTTCCCGCATAGCCCGCTAGTGCACTGATGATTGCAATTGTGCTTGCAACAATCCATTTACTGAAAAACAATGCAGTAAAAGACATCGGACGAACATAGAGAAGGGTCGCAGTACCATTTTGACGTTCCCGGCTTACCGAACCAATATACGCAGTAATTAATACGAGCAGTCCAATAGTCTGAAATTGACCCGTTGATGCAATAAGCAGATCAGCCGGTTGAAATTCAGGCATTGTCATCATAAATCCGTCGGGCATATTGCCGACCGCCTGCAAAATATCTTCCATGAAGTAATTCATAAGCGGATCACTAATTCCAAGAAGTATAAAAACGAGCGGAATCCATAAAATTTTAAAGCTGCGAACACTTTCACGCAATTCCTTTAAAAGTAATGCTTTAAATTGCTGCATGCTTTCCAGCCACCTTCATAAAGATTTCCTCCAGACTTGCCGTTTCCCGCTCCACTTTCACGACTTTATATGGTGATGCCGCCAATTGCTGAAGCAGCTGTTGCATCGATGGTCGTTCATCTACAACTTCTACATATGCCGCTATCCCTTCAGCAACAGCTCCTAATGTAGACTGACTCGCAAATTGACGTGCCTCTTCTGGAGTTGTAAACGTTATTTTAAAACGCGGTTCCTCAAACTTTTGCTTCACCTCTGTCAGTGACCCTTGTTCAACAAGTTTTCCATCCCGCAAAAACAGCAGCTGGTCGGTCATTTCCTCCGCATCGTTCAAAATATGCGTTGAGTACAAAATCGTCGTTTGCTGCTGAATTTCCTTCAATAAATTCATGACTTCCCGACGTCCAACCGGATCAAGTGCCGATACCGGTTCATCCAGCAACAGCAGCTTTGGTTTGTGCACTATTGCCTGGGCAATACCTAAACGCTGCTTCATTCCTCCTGAAAATGTCTCGGTCTTTTTATTCATCGCATCCTGCAAACCTACAAACTCGAGCATCTTTTTGCATTCACTTTTTAATGAACGCTTTTCAAGGCCATTTAAATTGGCCACCATCTCCATATATTCAAGAGCAGTCAGCCAGGAATAGTACTGCGGATATTGTGGTAAAAATCCGATTGCACTGCGAATATCCTTTACATCCGGCATGTTGATCTTGCCGCTTGTCGGTTCCAGTATATTGGAAAGCATCGAAAGCGCCGTCGTTTTCCCTGCGCCATTCGGACCGATCAGCGCTGTAGAAGTATGCATCGGCAAAGTGAACGATAAATCATCCACTACTTTTTTTGCTCCAAATTGTTTTGTGAGGCCATTCACTTCAATGCAGATCATTGGCTTTTCCGTCCGAACAGAAAGTAGGCAATCGGTCCGAGTGTATTAACAAACAATGATACGAGCACCCATACCCATTTCGGGCCGCGCGTCTCATAACTGCGTACAATATCCACAATGGCAACCGCCGCAAGCACCAATTGCAGTACTAATAACGGCGCAATAAGTCCCCAAGGAATATTCGATAATTGATCCATTTTAAATCCTCCTTAAATTTTCAAATGATGTTTTAAATTGATGAGTAAACTTTTATAGCGCGTATCGTTTTGCACACTGGCCAACATTGGATTCTCGGCAATACTTTCATAAATCGATTTTTTGATCGATTCCTCATCACGTGGTGTTTGTGTGCTCAACATAACTTCCTTTGCAATCCAGCCATCCAACAAGTAAAAATAATCGTCTCCTGTGAGCTGCAGTGGAAACTTAATTTGCGTACATACTTTCACATAGCGCTCAATACATCGAATTGCTTCATCTGTATTATTTTGTATTGCATAGCCGCTCGCTGCTTTTATATAAAACAGAAGCGTGTTGTGTATATTTAATTTATCTAAATGAAAAATGTCTATTATTGTTTCAATCCGGCTGACCGATTCTTCAAAATACGGGATATTTTCCATTTCCAACCCAAGTGCTTCATTCGCATTCGTTATCATATACAGTAGATGCTGATACATATGGACCTGATAAATTTCCTTCGCCTTTTCTATATTGCCAAGCATCGTTTGTGCTGTTGCGATAAGCTGCTCAGTCCCAAGCTGAACTACTGCGTCTTCCCCTAATAATTCGAGCACTTGCTGAGGTTCCCCTTTTAAAATATACGTATATGCTTCCAGTAAATTTGCCTCGTTTTTCAGCCTGTAATTTCCGCTGAACTCCTTCACACGTTTACAAAGGTCCTGAATTTTATCAGCAAGCGTTTCTTTTTCCTGTGCGAGATTAAAGTAATTGACATAAAGCTGCGCCATCTTCAGTAAAAACGGGAAGCAGCTATAATATTCATCAATGAGCCGATCGATTGCTGTATCCACTTCAGCAAATGGTTCCTTTGAAAAACGCTGTGCTAATTCCGCATACATTTTTAAAATTCGATCATCCGTCAATTGCGGCTCATAACCGAGCAGTGCATCAATTGAAGTATTGAAAAATGTTGCAAGCTTCGGCAACAGTCCGATATCCGGATAGCTTTGCCCTTTCTCCCACTTCGAAACAGCTGCCCTTGATACTCCGACATGCCGCGCAATTTCTTCCTGTGTTACTTTTAGTTGCTTGCGGCGTTCTGTAAAAATGGCCGCAAATTGAAAATTCGTCATCCCCCTCACCTCTTACACTTATTATAAAAAGAAAATCGGCTGTTTAATAGCGACTAATTCTTTCGGAAAGGAGATTTTGTCAACTGTTGGTTTCATTCGGGGATTGCAGGATGAAAATGTTCTAATATATTGGGGGAAGTTCTAATATATTTTCATTTGTTCTAATAAAGTTGGGATTTTCTAATATAACCGTCCGTTGTTCTAATATCAGACTGTAATGTTCAAATAAATCCCCTGCATTTTCTAATATCGCTCTGACTTTTTCTAATATCGTCGATCATTGTTCTAATAAAAATCAAAACGCCCTCCTTTGCCACCTCGCACTCACGAAATGAAGCTCCTTCGCTCCACTTCTTCTAATAAACCCGTCACTTGTTCTAATAACCATCCAACTTCTTCTAATAACCGGGCGCAATCTTCTAATAACCACAACCACACCCTAACAAAAAAGCCGCCTCCAAAATGTTAAACACTTCGAAGACAGCTTGCTCTATATAAAATTTATTTAATTAAATGCTTAATTTCCTCGTAGCTTGGCAGTGCCGTTAATGCACCGGCTTTAGTTGCCGCCATTGCGCCCAGCTTGTTGCCGAATGCGACACAGCTTACTAAATCTTCTGTTACTGTAGGTAAACCATTGAAATGAACATAGCGGAGTACACCAGCCATAAACGCATCGCCTGCGCCTGTTGTATCTACAGGAACAACTCGTTCAACGGGAACATGTGTTACTTCGCCGTTTAATACGGCATAAGCTCCATCAGCGCCAACTGTAACAAGCACAATCGGTACTAACAGCTCATCCAACTTTTGAAGACCTTCTTCAATTGTTGTTGTTTCTGTAAGGAAATATAATTCCTCATCAGTTAGCTTTAAAATATCTGCATCTTCAAAGAATGAAGTAATCGTCTCACGGCAGACTTCCTCGGATTCCCAACGAAGCGGGCGGATATTCGCATCGATTGCGATGATCGCTCCCTTATCCTTAGCCATATCCACTGCGGCACGTGTTGTTTTTAATGCTGTTTCTTCAAACATCGTTCCTGAACAAACATTTAAAATCGAAGCACGTTTGAATGCTTCTTCCTGTAATTGCTGAGGTGTTACTTGTAAATTCGGCGTCTCATCGACATAATCTTTAAATACTCGCTCACATTTTTCAGTTAAATGCACATATACACCACTTACACGCTTCTTCGCATCAAATACAGCGAAATCAAGATTCACACCTTCTTTTGCAATCTCCTGACGGCAAAATTCCGATGTTTCGTCATCGCCTGTAATTGTAATAAGTGCTGACGGTGCCCCAATACGACTAATCCCTGCTGCAACATTGATTGTTGCGCCACCTAAATACTTCGTAAATGAAGTATTGGTCTGATCATTTGCAATATAATCAACGAATGCATCTCCATAAACTAAGATGAATTCTTTGTCTATTTGGCTCATTAATTGTCTAACCTCCGACGTTGTATGTTCTTACTAATTTACCATAGAAAAGATATATTTATAAAACTTTATACTATTCTGAAACTAATGCTTTCTTCGCGAATGAATATATTTTCTGTTATACTTTGTTCGGTAAGGAGTTGATTGTGATGACCATTACCATTCGACAAGCAGATCGAAATGACGCGAAAGCTGTTGCCCCTCTAATTTATGACGCAATCGGAGACATTGCAAACAATTTGACTGGTGAAGAAGAAGTTTCGCAGATTTTAGCTGCTTTAGAACAGTATGTCACAGAAACGACAAATCGACACAGCTATTTGAATACATTTGTAGCGGAACAACAGGATGAAATAGTTGGGATTGTCGTGCTTTATGATGGCCGTCTCGGATACGAGCTCGATCGTCAGCTAGAAGAACAACTAGCCAAAAAGGGAATACAGACTACATTGGATGTTGAAGCACATATGGATGAATATTACATCGATACCATTTGTGTCTCGAAAAATGCACGTGGTCTTGGCATTGGTACGCTCTTATTGCAATTTGCCGAGCAAAAAGGCAAAGAGCTTGGGTACGAAAAGATTTCTCTAAATGTGGAACTAGAGAAACACGATGCACGACGCTTGTACGAAAAAGTAGGTTATCGTACTACTGAAAGCTGGACAATAATTAATGAGCCATTTCATCATATGGTGAAGTTGCTATAGAATAGGAAGAAACACGAAATGAAACAAAACTGGATTTACCCGCTATTAATCGTAATAGCGGCTAGTAGTTACGGAGTTTTATCAACAATTGTAAAAGTTGCGATGCAGCATGGCTATACTTCGGCAGAAGCTGTGACAAGCCAATATTTCGTTGGATTTTTACTCGCACTCGTGCTCTTTGTTGTAACACAACGCACATTACCGAAGCTATCAAGAAAAGGTGCCATTACTTTAATTTTAGCCGGAATATGTACAGCAGTTACCGGTATTTTTTACGGTCAGTCCCTTAATTATTTACCTGCATCATTGGCAGTTGTGATGCTGTTCCAATTCACATGGATTGGTTTATTCATGGACTGCTTTCTGAAAAGACGCCTGCCAACACGCATTGAATTAATTTCATTAGTATTTTTATTTGTAGGTACGATTTTGGCAGCCGGTGTCATTGATGTAGATTTATCGCAAATTGCATGGCAAGGATGGGCATTAGGATTACTCGCTGCCTTTACTTTTGCTGCTTTTATGCAATTTAACGCTCAGCCTGTTGAAGGTGTAACGACGATCGGACGCACATTTATTTTATCTGTTGTATCGCTGATCATCGTTTCTATCTTCTTATCTCCTGAAATTGTATGGAACGGTCAATTGACTGGCGGTCTTTGGAAGTTTGGTCTGGCACTAGGGCTCTTCGGTATTATTTTGCCGATCTTACTGTTCTCGATTGCTGCACCAAAAGTTGGCGGTGCACTTGTTCCTATTTTAAGTGCAATGGAACTGCCTGTAGCGATTACGGTATCGGTTATTGTATTAAATGAAAATTTAACACTTCTCCAAGTTTTCGGTATCGTATTTGTACTGTTCGGTATGGTTTTGCCATCCTATTTTGCTTCAAGAAAAGTACGCATTATCGATCAAACACAGCAGCTGTCCTGATTTCAGGGCAGTTTTTTTATGTCTATTTTACGCTGGCTCACTTAATTTATTTGAATTGATAAAATTTTCTAATAATTGTAGAATGAGATTACGAGGTAGTAGTTTCTATCATTTGATCGGAGGCCCATTCACAATGTTCTTTCAGAATTACCGCAATCTAATAAATGAAAAAGAAGGAATTTTATTTCCTTCCAATAGTTATCGTCAAATGGTTTTACAGCCCGCTTACGATGAGGCTCGCAAGCATTTTTTGGATGCGATGCTTCAAATTCATATTGCCCATTTAAAGATGCTTGAAGAACAGGAATTGGTTACCCCAGAAAATGCACGCCGTATCGGTCAGGCGATTCAAAAACTTGATCTGGAATATTATAAAACCCGCGATTATAACCCGCAGTTTGAAGATTTATTTTTCCGCATTGAAAACAAGCTAATCGAACTTGGAGGCGAAATTTCAGGGAATTTACATATCGGACGCAGCAGAAACGATATGGGAATCGCCATTTACCGTATGACTCTTCGGAAAAAGTTGCTTTCGCTCATGCAGGAACTTTTAAACTTACGTCAATCACTAATCGTCTTTGCCGAAGAGCATGTAGAGACGATCATGATTGGCTATACACATACACAGCAGGCGCAGCCGACAACATTTGCCCATTATTTAAAGGCTGTCATCGACCAATTGACCAGGGACTATAAACGAATGCAGGCCGCATACAATACGATTAACCGCAGCAGTATGGGAGCGGCGGCTTTGACAACAACAGGGTTCCCGATCAGCCGCGAGCGAGTACAGGAATTGCTTGCTTTTGACGAGTTAATCGAAAATGCCTGGGATGCTGTAGCCGGTGCTGACTACATCGCGGAAGCAGCTAGTATCGTACAGCTCGCGGCATTAAATTTAGGGCGCACATCACAGGACTTTTTACTATGGGCAACGCAGGAATTCAATGCTTTTAAGCTTGCGAGTCCTTATGTGCAGATCAGCTCCATCATGCCCCAAAAGCGCAACCCTGTCTCAATTGAGCATACACGTTCGTTGCTCTCATCAGTTGTCGGGGATGCGGCAACAGTGTTACAGATGGTCCACAATACACCGTTTGGAGATATTGTCGATACAGAAGACGATATGCAACCTTATTTATGGCGGGCAATTGATCGTTTAGGCGGGATTTATAAGCTATTTGCAAGTATGATCCTCACGATGGATGTGAATAAGGAAAACTTACTGAAACGTGCGCAAAACAGCTTTGCCAACGTAACAGAGCTTGCCGATTCCCTCGTACGCTCCGAAGGTATTTCATTCCGTCAGTCACATAAAATCGTCAGCCTATGTGTGCGGGATTTGATGGCAAATAATAAAGAATCGCTCGCAAGCCTGACATGGAATTTGGCAAACGAGAAATGCCTGGAAGTTACGGGAAAGCCGCTTCAAATTAATGAGATTGCCTTTTACCAGGCGATCCAGCCGGAGTATTTCGTTAATATACGTACATTAAAGGGAGGGCCTGCGCCTGCAACAATGCGAAAGTCGCTCAAACAGGCACAAGAAGATACGGTCCATCTTGAAAATTGGCTGCGAGAAAAAACAGAGGCCATTTTAAAAGCAGAAAATCGATTGGAACAAATTTTAAAGGGGTGGACGGAACATGAGTAATCGTTATGTATTAGCCGTTGACGGTGGTGCATCAAAAACAGTAATGACCATTCGTTCTACAGATGGACGTGAACTATTTACCGCAACTTCCACGGGATCGAATTACCAGGCGGTGGGGATTGGAAATGTCCAACACGTATTTACCGGTCTGCTGAGGAGTGCAGCAGCCCATTTACCGAGCCTGTTTATTGATGTAGCCATTTTTGCACTATCCGGCATTGATACAGATCAGGATAAAAAGATTATTGAAGAAATTATTGAAGAAAGTATCGCCCGATCCCCTTTTACATTCGGTCAAGTTTTAATAGAAAATGATGTTGAAGCGACTTTAAAGGGACTTGGGAAAAGTGATATAAGCCTGCTTATTTCGGGCACAGGGGCGATTTGCTATAGCCTCATGAATGACAAGATTAGTCGTGGCGGCGGCTGGGGGCACCGGATTGGTGATGAAGGCAGCGGCTACTGGATCGGAAAACATATTGCGAAGGCGATTTTCCGCGCTGCTGATGGACGCAACAAGCCGACCATATTAACAGAGCTTGTTTTGGCAGGTCATCATGTTCACAGCACAGATGAATTGTTCAACCTTATTTATTCAGCGGATTATACAAATGCCCGATTGGCGAGCTTCAGTTCCTATTTGCAGCAGGCGGTCGAAATGGGGGATGCCGTTGCACAGAAAATTATGCAAAAGGCGGCGGATGAGCTTGTTTTATTGGCAGCAACGACATTAAAAAATGCAGGCTATGCAAACAATGAACATACACTGTTTTTAAATGGCGGCATTTTAAAAAATAACCCCGGGCTTGTTGAATTAATAACTGCTCAGCTCCATAAAACACATCCTAATATTACGTTAAAGCTATGCGAGGAAAAACCGATTGAAGCTATTTTCAATCGCGGCATACGCGAATTAAACGGTGCCCAGTCTGTAAAATAAACATAAAAAATCCCCTAAAGCATCAGTTGCTTAAAGGGGATTCATATTTTATTGCACTACGTCTTCCTGACTTCCCAGCTTTCCTTCGATTAACTCTTTTGCTTCATCCTTCATCTCATCTGTGATCGACAAATACACTTTCCCCAGCGCAGTTAAAATGACAAATGCATCATCGGTTAAACCGAACAAAGGTAGAAAATCGACTACTAAATCGAATGGTAAAATAAAGTACCCAAGCGCTCCCAAAACAATGAGCTTGCTTGATTTCGGCATGTCCGGACTACGCAGGGCAACGTAAAGTGTGGCAGCTGCCTGCATCGCTTTATAGCCTAACCCTCCACCGAATTTCTTCATTTTATGCAGGAATTTTTTATCTGAATAATGTTGGTCTTGACCTTCAATCATTTTTTCAAAATTATATTGTTCGCTCATACGAATGCTCCCTTCTTCTCTAGTACTTTATTATTCCTCAAATATGCGGCTCATAATCCTATACGTTTTCGCAATTAGAAAAGATTCATTTCGTATTGTGCCTTTTATGTAGGAAATTTAACCAAAGCTGCTGGAATATTTTTGTCGGATTCAATACTTCATCATAGTAAATAATTGAATTTTTACGGAGCTTTGCATGACCGATCGGCACCTCGTAGACAGGGACTTTTCGTCTTATCGCCTCAATGAGCATGTTTGTATCATAGTAATACGACTCCCCCTTTACTTTACAAAGCCATGGCAGATGGACTCTTGGGATATAGCGTAACCCTGTTTGGATGTCGAGCAAACGTTTACGGATAAGCAGCTCAAACATCATCGAATAGGCGCGGTTTTGAAGTTTACTAATGAACGGATAGTCGGAATCCTTGAAGTCACGAATACCTAGTATAATCCCGTCCGAAAAAATTTTCGTACTCGATAACACCTGCTCCACATCCAATAACGAATGCTGGCCATGCGCGCCTACCGTAATAATCCCCTTTGCCCGCAATCGTGATTTCAGTATATACTCCATCCCGGTTTTTAGCGCGCGGCCTTTCCCCAGGTTTTTGTCATGTGTTAATACTTCGCAGCCTTCTTGCTGCAATTGTTCAAAAAGACCGTTATATCTTTCTTCACTGCCATCATTAATGATAATAATTTGGGAAATAGGCAATGCATTCAGTTTCCTGACAAATTGAAGAAGGGCCGGTAGTGGGTTTAATGCTGGAATCATAACAATCACTTGCTCCATTTTGCATGCTCCTTCATAGAATATTTATGAAAAAATATAGATTAGCAAACTATTCATCAGCCATTAAAAATCTCAACCGGAATATGCTGAAATTTTGTAACATCAAATAAGCCTGTATCTGTAAGCTTAATATCAGGAATAACCGGCAAAGCGAGAAACGATAAAGTAAGAAACAGATGATAGTCGAGTGTAGGATGAATTGTATGCAAACCTTCATGTAATTTCTCCAGCTCCTGCTTCGCTTGTTCAGCAGGAGCATCTGTCATAAGACCGGCGATTGGCAGACTGAGGGAAGCAATCACTTCTCCTTCATTTACAACGACTAACCCGCCTTGTATCTCTTGAAGCGCCTTAAGTGCCAATAACATATCTTCATCATTTGTTCCTACGGCGATCGCATTATGTGAATCATGGGATATCGTTGTTGCTACTGCGCCGCTTTGAATACCGATACCTTGTACGATTGCGACTGCCTTTGTCCCAACATGGTGATGCCGCTCCACAACCGCCAGCTTCAATAAGTCCTTTTCAATAGAGGGTACAAATTGTCCATTTGCTACATCAACTTCCAACTCAATCCGCTTTGTAATGAGCTGGTTTGGCACAATTTTCATGACATTTGCCCAGTTTCCTGTAAACGGCAAGCGTAAATCTTCAACCGTCATCTCTGGTAAATGCATAGATTGTAAAATGGATGTTTCAACTGTAGTCTTTTCCGGAATTGGTGTAAGCATTTCTCCATTTTCTGCAACTTTTTTGCCATTTTTCCATACAGCCAGTGCTTTCATCGTCTGCAAATCCTCAACTACTATAAAATCTGCATCATAGCCTGTGGCAACCGCGCCTTTATTTTTCAGACCATAACATTCAGCGGCATTTAATGATGCAAGCTGTATCGCCAGTAATGGATCCATTCCTTCCGCAATCGCCAATGCCACTGCATAGTTAATACTTCCCTGCTCCATCAGTTCATCCAGATGCTTATCATCCGTACAAAAAGCAAAACGCCGTGCATTCGACATTGTTACAGCAGGTAAAATGGCTTTTAAGTTTTTGGCTGCTGACCCTTCCCTAATGAATACATACATCCCCTGTTCCACTCGGTCCAATGCCTCTTCGGCTGTGACGCATTCATGATCTGTTGTAATTCCTGCTGCCCGGTAACCACGTATTTGAGAACTTGTTAAACCTGCACAATGGCCATCAATGATCATCCCATTTTCTTGAGCAAGCTTTAGCTTTGCGAGCATTTCCTTTTCCCCTTTTAGTACAGCTGGAAAATCCATTACCTCTGCTAAACCTAGCACATTCTTATGACCGATAAATTCATTTAAATCTTTTGCCGTCAGCACAGCTCCTGCATGTTCAAAAGAGGTCCCCGGTACACTGGAAGGCAGCATGAAATAAATATCCATTTCGACATCATCAATATCCTGTAGCATAAATTCCAATCCTGCTTTACCTGAAACATTCGCAATTTCATGCGGGTCTGAAACGACAGCCGTTACACCATGTGGAAGCATGATTCGATTAAATTGTTTTGGAACAAGCATGGATGATTCAATATGAATATGCGCATCAATAAATCCAGGTACAATATACTTTCCGCTTGCATCTATTACTTGCTCTGCTTCAAATTCACCTGGCTTAGAAACCGCAATAATTTTGCCGTTTGCCACTACAACATCGCCTTTGCGCCAGCGTAAATTAAAAACATCGGCAATTTGCGCATGTTGAATAATGAAATCCGCTTTACCTCGTTTTTGAGATTGATCAATAATTTCCCTCATATGCCACCCCCTGTTTATTTCACACTATGATCCTATTTCATTTAATAATTAAATAAAAAAGGGAAGGCTTTAAAAATCGCACCGTCCCCTTTCCTATAATTGCACCAAACTTTAATATATGATTCTATTAACCTTTAGCTCTTTACTGTTGCTGCTTCTATTTCCTGAGCAAATACACTTTTCGCCTTTTCAATATCAACTTCCAGCTGTTGTTCTTGCAATGCTTCACCAATTGCTGCAATAGCCTGGTCCAGCATTTCCGCTGTTGTATTCCCCATATGCCCGATACGGAATGCTTTTCCTGCCAAGTGGGCTAAGGAACCCGCTACGATAATGCCGCGCTTCGCCAGACTTGCTCGGAATTTTCCATCTTCAATGCCTTCAGGATATAAAATACAGCTTAATGTCGGCGCAGCTACTTCTTCATCAGCCAATGGTGTCATCCCGTAAGAACGCAGTGCCGCACGGATCGCTTTACCAAATGCGATATGACGCGCTTCACGTTTTTCCATACCTTCTTCTAATACAATATTCAATGCCACATCATATGCGTAAATTAAGTTAACCGGAGGCGTCGCAAAGTACATTGCCGGGTTCTCCATAATATTGCGCCAATTATGTATATCCGCATAATAGGCCGGCACTGTCCCGATTTGTTCACGTGCTGCCAATGCATTCCGACTGAAAGCAACAATTGCCAGCCCTGGAGGAATACCAATTGCTTTTTGCGATCCAGTTAACACAATATCAATTTTGTAATCTTCTTCACCGTAAGCTTTACTCATATCCTCTTGCAATGCTGCTGTTGCGACAACACCATCGACAATGACAAGTGCACCGGATGCTTTAATAATCGGTACTAGAGTATCTAAGTCCGAAACAACTCCAGTAGATGTATCCGCATGTGTAATTGTTACGGCCTTATACTTATTAGCCTTCACCGCTTCCTCCACTAGCTTGGCGTCTACACGTTCACCCCATGTCGACTGCAGTACATCCACTTCAATTCCAAACGCCTTTGCAAGTGGTGTAAAACGATCGCCGAAATAGCCGTGGCTAATAACCAAGAGACGTTCACCTTTTGCAATAGTATTTACGATTGCCATTTCCATTGCCAACGTACCTGAACCCGCTACTACATACACTTCCCCGTCTGTATTAAACAGCTTTTTCGTATTAGCTAACGCGTTCTTAAATGTTTCAACAAATCGAGGGTCTGTATGGCCTCTCGTCTCACTCGCCAAGGCATCATAAATCTCATCCATTACCGGTGTCGGCCCTGGCACTAATAATAATTCTTTATTTTTCATTGGTATCGCCTCTTTTTCTTAATAGTAAAAATATTCTATCTATATAATATTCTCTATACTTTATAGAACTCCTTCATTTATACAAAATAGAAAATGCCTTTTCAGCCCCATCCAAGCTAAAAAGACATTCCTCTTTATAAAAACCCCTTAGTTTTCCTTATATGTTGGGAGGCATCCCATACTAAACCGCGTTCCAATTCGATTTAGCATTTTTCATAGTAGTCAATCTGTTCAAGTTCAAGAAAGTATTCCTTTTCCCCTCCTATGTTTCTTTCAAGAGTCGCTTCGGCATAACGTCTATTTACTAAGTGCACATTCCCCAATGTCACTAGAATCAGTAAGATAGAAGAAAAGGAATAGATTAATCCGAAAAAGCAGTTCCCCGTTTATGAATCTCTTCATAACACTGCCTATTAAACTTCAGTCTTATACAAATTGCTCTGTTTCAGTAGAGCCGGACATAGCAGTTGTCGAAGATGTACCACCTGAAATTGTTTGTGATACTTCATCAAAGTAACCAGTACCTACTTCACGTTGGTGACGAGTAGCAGTGTAACCTTTGCTTTCAGCAGCAAACTCAGCTTGTTGTAGTTTAGAGTAAGCAGCCATACCATTATCTTTGTAGTCATGCGCAAGCTCGAACATTGAGTAGTTTAAGCTGTGGAAACCAGCAAGTGTAATGAATTGGAACTTGTATCCAAGCTTTCCTAGTTCACGTTGGTACTCTGCAATCTCCTCATCTGATAATTTAGCTTTCCAGTTGAATGAAGGCGAGCAGTTATACGCTAACATTTTCCCTGGGAACTCAGCATGGATTGCAGCAGCAAACTCACGTGCTTCTTCTAATGATGGGTGAGAAGTCTCACACCAGATTAAGTCTGCATATGGTGCATAAGCTAACCCGCGTGCAATTGCTTGCTTAATGCCTGGTTTAGTACGGTAGAATCCTTCAGGAGTACGTTCACCCGTTAAGAACTCTGCATCGCGTGGGTCAATATCTGACGTTACCATGTCAGCAGCATCTGCATCTGTACGTGCGATTAAAATTGTATCAACGCCTGCCACATCAGCAGCTAATCGTGCCGCAATTAAATTACGGACAGCGTTTTGTGTTGGTAATAAAACTTTCCCGCCTAAGTGACCGCATTTTTTCTCAGAAGCCAATTGGTCTTCTAAATGCACACCAGCTGCACCCGCTTCAATCATCCCTTTAACTAATTCGAATACGTTTAACGGACCACCGAAGCCTGCTTCTGCATCAGCTACAATCGGTGCAAACCAGTCAAAACCGTCATCGCGGCCTTCCGCATGGTCAATTTGGTCAGCACGCTGAAGCGCCTGGTTAATACGTTTTACTACTGCTGGTACAGAGTTTGCCGGATATAAAGATTGGTCCGGATACATTTGACCAGAAAGGTTTGCATCAGCCGCTACTTGCCACCCCGATAAGTAGATTGCCTGTAAACCTGCTTTTACCTGCTGTACAGCCTGATTCCCCGTTAAAGCTCCTAACGCATTGATGAAAGGTACTTCATGTAATGACTTCCATAAACGAGCAGATCCACGTTTTGCTAAAGTTTGCTCCTGGATGAATGAACCTTGTAACTTTACAACCTCTTCTGCTGTATAACCACGCTCAATACCTTTCCAGCGCGGGTTTTCTGCCCAATCCTTTTGTAAAGCTTCGATTCTTTCTTGACGAGTTGACATAATAAATTTCCACCTTCCCCATTGTGTATGGATATTCTGTTAGAAAAATTTGTAATCGACTGTTCCATAACAGAACATCTTGCTGTAATATAATGTATAACAGAATGTTTAACTTTTCATTATTTTCTGATAAATTAACTTTAATTTAGGATGAATGGGTATATTTGGAGGATGAATTGTCATTTAGGCTATAATACAGAAGGAGTGGAATTGCATTGTCATTACAAAATATTGAAATCGAAAAGGACATTTTAAATCAGTATAAAATTATTTTAGAAGATTGGATTCCTGAGGATGCATCGATTGCAATAGCAGTAAACAATAGCTTTATTTATTTCAGTACCGGTCATCACCATTTTGCATTGAAAGTCGGGTCGGCTGTTCCGAAAGACAGCATCGCTTATAAAGTACTACAAACTAAACAAAAGGTTGATGCTGTTATGGAGAATACACTTTTTGAAACACCCTATTATGCAATCGGTTATCCGATTTCGGTTAACGGCGAACATGGCGCTCTAGTTGTCGTCCTGCCCCCATTGTTTAAAGTAAAGAGTTCGGATATGTATAAGTTTTTAACAGGTAAACAAATGGAGGATTGGGTTCCGATTTCGATTGATGAAATTTCACATATTGAAAGTTTGCAAAAGAGGACTTGGTTTTACTCCAAAGGTGAACAATACAAAACAGCTGTTACACTGAAAGAATTACAGACTCGACTGCCAAATAACTTTCTTCGCATTCATCGCTCTTATATTATAAATATTTGCTATATCAAAAAAATCACGCGTGATTTAACTTCAAATTTTATTGTACAGCTGAAGGACGGCGTGGAATTGCCAGTAAGTCAGTCCTATATAAATAACTTGCGGGCGGTTTTGGAGTTTTAGTATGAGGAAAAATTTATAAAAGACAGGGCTCTATAGATCGAATAAACAAAAAACCCACTGATTCCTCAGTGGGTTTTTACATGTGCGAAGCGACGTCCTACTCTCACAGGGGGAAGCCCCCAACTACCATCGGCGCTAAAGAGCTTAACTTCCGTGTTCGGTATGGGAACGGGTGTGACCTCTTTGCCATCATCACTTCACTATTGCGGCTTCCAATACACGGCGCTATCCTTCGTCAACTTCCTTCGTTCTTTCAGTCACGTACTTGAGTACGCTCCTTCAATCACTCAGTCGTTTCCTCGACTAGCTTGTGTCTTGAAACCCTTAGAAAGATCATTCTTTCAAAACTGGATAAACGTTTCATTGAGTTTGTGCAATAAAATGTGGTTAAGTCCTCGACCGATTAGTATTCGTCAGCTGCATGCGTCACCGCACTTCCACCTCGAACCTATCTACCTGATCGTCTTTCAGGGGTCTTACTTACTTGCGTAATGGGAAATCTCATCTTGAGGGGGGCTTCATGCTTAGATGCTTTCAGCACTTATCCCGTCCATACATAGCTACCCAGCGATGCCTTTGGCAAGACAACTGGTACACCAGCGGTATGTCCATCCCGGTCCTCTCGTACTAAGGACAGCTCCTCTCAAATTTCCTACGCCCACGACGGATAGGGACCGAACTGTCTCACGACGTTCTGAACCCAGCTCGCGTACCGCTTTAATGGGCGAACAGCCCAACCCTTGGGACCGACTACAGCCCCAGGATGCGATGAGCCGACATCGAGGTGCCAAACCTCCCCGTCGATGTGGACTCTTGGGGGAGATAAGCCTGTTATCCCCGGGGTAGCTTTTATCCGTTGAGCGATGGCCCTTCCATGCGGAACCACCGGATCACTAAGCCCGTCTTTCGACCCTGCTCGACTTGTAGGTCTCGCAGTCAAGCTCCCTTATGCCTTTACACTCTACGAATGATTTCCAACCATTCTGAGGGAACCTTTGGGCGCCTCCGTTACTCTTTAGGAGGCGACCGCCCCAGTCAAACTGTCCGCCTGACACTGTCTCCTACCCCGCTAAGGGGCATGGGTTAGAAGTTCAATACAACCAGGGTAGTATCCCACCGACGCCTCCTTCGAAGCTGGCGCTCCGAGATCTCTGGCTCCTACCTATCCTGTACAAGTTGTACCAAAATTCAATATCAGGCTACAGTAAAGCTCCACGGGGTCTTTCCGTCCTGTCGCGGGTAACCTGCATCTTCACAGGTACTATAATTTCACCGAGTCTCTCGTTGAGACAGTGCCCAGATCGTTACGCCTTTCGTGCGGGTCGGAACTTACCCGACAAGGAATTTCGCTACCTTAGGACCGTTATAGTTACGGCCGCCGTTTACTGGGGCTTCAATTCACAGCTTCGCTTGCGCTAACCGCTCCTCTTAACCTTCCAGCACCGGGCAGGCGTCAGCCCCTATACGTCACCTTACGGTTTTGCAGAGACCTGTGTTTTTGCTAAACAGTCGCCTGGGCCTATTCACTGCGGCTTCTCTAGGCTATGCACCCAAAGAAGCACCCCTTCTCCCGAAGTTACGGGGTCATTTTGCCGAGTTCCTTAACGAGAGTTCTCTCGCACACCTTAGGATTCTCTCCTCGACTACCTGTGTCGGTTTGCGGTACGGGCACCTCTCACCTCGATAGAGGCTTTTCTTGGCAGTGTGAAATCAGGAACTTCGCTCATACGAGCTCGTCATCACAGCTCAACGTTAAAGTATGCGGATTTGCCTACATACACGCCTTACTGCTTGAACACGCGCAACCAACGGCGTGCTTACCCTATCCTACTGCGTCCCCCCATTTCTCAAACGGTGAGGAGGTGGTACAGGAATATCAACCTGTTGTCCATCGCCTACGCCTATCGGCCTCGGCTTAGGTCCCGACTAACCCTGAGCGGACGAGCCTTCCTCAGGAAACCTTAGTCATACGGTGCATGGGATTCTCACCCATGTTTCGCTACTCATACCGGCATTCTCACTTCTAACCGCTCCACCAGTCCTTCCGGTCTGACTTCAACGCTGTTAGAACGCTCTCCTACCACGCATACTCAAAGTATGCATCCACAGCTTCGGTGAATCGTTTAGCCCCGATACATTTTCGGCGCAGCGTCACTCGACCAGTGAGCTATTACGCACTCTTTAAATGATGGCTGCTTCTAAGCCAACATCCTGGTTGTCTAAGCAACGCCACATCCTTTTCCACTTAACGATTACTTGGGGACCTTAGCTGGTGGTCTGGGCTGTTTCCCTCTTGACTACGGATCTTATCACTCGCAGTCTGACTCCCGTGTATAAATATCCGGCATTCGGAGTTTGTCTGAATTCGGTAAAGCGAGATGCCCCCCTAGTCCAAACAGTGCTCTACCTCCGGTATTCTCAATC